>CAYSGL010000372.1:0-1500 GCA_964430725.1 uncultured Pseudobdellovibrionaceae bacterium | reverse complement strand
CACCGTTTCATGGGCGATTACGGCCTCTCGCTCTACGATGCGAGCGTGCTGATTACCGAGCGTGCACGCGCCGATTATTTCGAAACCGTCGCCAAGGGCCGCGATGCAAAAATGGCCGCCAACTGGGTGCTGAACGAACTGCTCGGCCTGCTGAATAAAGACGGCAAGGGCTTGAACGGCAGCCCGATCAAAGCGGAACAGCTCGGCGGGTTGATCGACCTTATTGCCGACAACACCATCTCTGGCAAAATCGCCAAGGATGTGTTCGCCGAGATGTATAAAACCGGCCATGACGCGGCAAACATCGTCGAAGAAAAAGGCCTTAAGCAAGTCACCGATACCGGCGCGATCGAAGCCGTTATCGATAAAATCATCGCTGCAAACCCCGACAACGTCGCCGCCTATCAATCGGGCAAAGATAAATTGTTCGGCTTTTTCGTGGGTCAGGTGATGAAGGAAACGGGCGGAAAGGCTAACCCCGCCGCCGTCAACGATATCTTGAAGAAGAAACTTTCTTAAATCCCGGGCGTTATCCCTCTATATAAAGAGGAGATTATACTATGACGCATATTTGGGTTCCCGTCCGTTATTGTACGGATATCGGCGAGTACGAACTGGTTGTCGAACAGCAAAAAACCACGTGGAACTGCGACCAGAAAGTCGACAGCTGGAAATGGCGCATTGATTACCATGGCGCCGTTGTTGCGCAAGGATCGAATAATTCATGCGAAAAAGCGCAAGTGATGGCTGTGGAAAACGTGCCCTCTGGCGCAACGGGAGCGTAAATAGCCCCTTTTTCTCAAGCGCGTCCCGTGGCATTCTGTTCGTATGAGTGCCAAATACGAATACAAGGTCGTGATCTATCGCGAAAACATGCTCGGCTCGCTGTTTCTTGGCGGCTCGAAAGTCGACCCCGTTCGTTTTTCGGACTTCCTGAACCGCAACGGTGACGACGGATGGGAAGTCAAAACCATGGAGCGCGAAATCCGCCGCATGCTCCTTTTCTTTAAACGCGAAGCCTTTATGGTCGTTCTTCAACGGGAGAAGCCCCATGCATAACACCCTTGTTAAAATTGTCATCGGCTGCGTTCTGCTCGGCGCGATGCTGACCGTGGCGCAGATATGGACCCAAGCAATCGGCTGGGATGCTTTCTTTAAAATCGGCGGCACGCTGGGCGTCATCATTCTGGCGATCGGATTTGTCCTTGTCGCCAAATCCGATTTTTCCGAGCATAAAAAAATGAAAGACGAGAATTACCTCGACTGATGAACGCGCCGCAAAAAATATCATTGTCATTTTCCACGCAAGGCAAGGGCCGCATCGTCACCGGCCTGTCGTGGGATCCGCGCACCGATAAAATCGGGCTGGTCGATCAAGTTGTCCGTGGCGATTCCCAGCACGACCTCGACCTGACCTGCTTTGTATATGATCAAAATAGCGAATTTATCGATTATATCGGCGCGGAAGCACAGGATTCGATGGATCAGTCGGGCCATATC
>CAYSGL010000371.1:0-1523 GCA_964430725.1 uncultured Pseudobdellovibrionaceae bacterium | reverse complement strand
CTTGATACCGAAACAACCGGCATCGAACCGTCCGAAGGCGACAAGCTGGTCGAGATCGGCTGTGTCGAGCTGCACAATCACCTGCCGACGGGCCGCACTTTGCACCTCTATTTAAATCCCGAACGCGATGTTCCCGCCGAGGCGGTGGCGGTTCACGGCCTGACTTATGAGTTTTTAAAAGACAAGCCGACCTTTTCCGAGGTCGTGGGCGAATTTCTCGATTTTATCGGCGATGAGGCCAAGCTGGTCATCCACAATGCCGAATTCGATATGAAATTCCTGAACTGGGAATTGAAAACGCTGGGCTTTCCCTCGCTTGATGCGCGGCGTGCGATCGATACAGTCAAAATTGCCCGAAAAAAATTCCCCGGCAGCCCCGCCAACCTTGATGCGCTGTGCCGCCGTTTCAATATCGACAACACCAACCGCACATTACACGGCGCGCTGCTTGACTCCGAATTGCTGGCCGAAGTCTATCTGGAATTGCTCGGCGGTCGTCAGCGCGGCTTTCTGGATGACGGCGGACCGGCGCAGGGCGCGCTTGGGACGGACATCGAAACGCCGCGCCCGTTCCGCGAACCGCGCCCCCACAGCGCGTCACCCGAAGAAAAGGCGGCCCATGCCGCCTTGTTCGGTACGAATGAATAACGCGCGGATGTGATCAGGCGTTACCGGCGGCCTGTGCGTTTTGCTGCGCGAAGCGATTCACATACATGGCATGGAAATCGACCGGATTAAGATAGAGCGGGGCATATCCGCCGCCTTGCGTCACCTGCGCGACCGCATTGCGGATAAACGGAAACATCTGGCGCGGCACTTCGATAAACAGCAAGGGATGATGTTTGTCATCCGGCACGTCGGTCAGGGATACGGCGGCGCCATAGGCAATCTCGACGATGAAATCGACCCGCTCGCCGCGCTTGCTTTGCGCCTGCACCGTCATCACCACTTCATAGAGCGATTTGATCTGCGCATCGTCGATTTTCTTTGCGTCGAGCAGGATATTGACGGTCAGGGCCGGTTTTTCCTGTTGGCCGGCGCGCAGGGAATCGGGCGCGTGCGGGTTTTCGAATGACAGGTCTTTTAGATATTGCGCGTGGATGACCACGGGCAGGTTAGGCATATCGCCGAGTTTATGTTCAATGGTTTTCTGGTCTGTCTCGCTCATAAAAGGTGACGTAACACGCCGTTACGGGCGGCGCAAGCGTTCCGGCGGCTCGTCCACCCGCTCATAGGTGCCTTCGAGAACCTCGCCTTCCGCCGGGGCACGCAGGTGCGGGTTCAAATACAGGCGTATTGTCTCGCGTATATGCGGAACAAGCAGGAATATAGCGATAATATCAGTCAAAAATCCCGGAAAAATGAACAGGAATCCGGCAAAAATAACGCATAATCCGTTAAAAATGGTCGAAACAGGCATAATTCCGGCCCGAATTTGGTCCTGGGCGCGTAAAAAGCTCCCCAATCCCTCTTTTTGTATCAGGAACAGGCCTAAAAACGCGCCTGCAACACAGGCGGCGATG
>CAYSGL010000370.1:0-1528 GCA_964430725.1 uncultured Pseudobdellovibrionaceae bacterium | reverse complement strand
CAGAATTTTTCCGCGATATATCCGGTTTCATTGATGGCGGATTGGCTGGCGCAGGCTGATAGGGCCAGTAACGAGGTCATCAGGATTATATGTTTGACAGGCATGGCGGCTCCTTCTGCATAATATGACCATCAAATCATACCATCGGCTTGCAGCTGGCGCACGAGATAATTCGCAAAACGCTCACCAACGCGGGTAAAACTCATACCGGTCGGCCCTTGGGTTACAAAATCGCCAACCCAGATTGTTTTGTCGGTGGAAAGCGGGGCGAGGATTGCGCGGTATGTCGCAATCGGTTCTGCTCGATGCAGGCCTGTATCAATGCCGATACCAACGCCTCCGTAATGATAACCGCCGCTACCCCAACCAAAGCCGCCATAGGGCCGGGCTCTCATCGGTGGCGTATAGCTATGCTCAATATTTTTCGCAGTTTGCGTAATAATCAGAATATGGTCCGCCCTTAAATTTTGGGTCAGTTTTTTCCGTTC
Organism: uncultured Pseudobdellovibrionaceae bacterium; assembly: GCA_964430725.1. Taxonomy (GTDB): domain Bacteria; phylum Pseudomonadota; class Alphaproteobacteria; order Micavibrionales; family Micavibrionaceae; genus CAYSGL01. The sequence goes on along the minus strand of CAYSGL010000370.1, from coordinate 1,040 downwards.
CGTTGCGCTATAGGTACGGGTCGGGAGAAAGATGTCTATCGAAGCGGTGGCGGTTATGCCTTGCTGGGCGAGCGCCTCGACCGAGGCGCGCTCAATCGCTTCGCGCTCGCGCAGATCCGCTTGCCGGACTTCAACCAGAATGGACGAGGCGCGGACCCCATCCCAGACGGGATCAATAAAGCTGGTGGCATAGCTGGACGTTTGCTGGGCGCAACCTCCTAGCAGAAGGACGCCAGCCACAATGATCGTAATCATAATATTTTTCATGCTCCATATAAACTAGACGAATCATCGGCCAAATCAATATTTTAGAGAGGCTGACGGCTGCGCAGAGTCATCTTGAGCTTGTTTTTCTTTTCGCGCATAATAACGCCCATGCAAGATTTAATAGACGGTTATAAGCGGTTTCGCGCCACGGGTTGGCCTGAAAGAAAAGCGGTGCATGAAAAGCTGGCTGCCGGGCAAAAGCCCAAGGCGCTTGTCATAGCATGCGTCGACAGTCGTGTTGATCCCGCCGCTATTTTCGATGCGGGGCCGGGGGAATTATTGGTCGTTCGGAATGTGGCCAACCTTGTTCCGCCCTATGCACCTGACAGCGCCTATCATGGCACCAGCGCAGCGCTGGAATTCGGTGTGCGTGTTCTGGAAATTCCTAATATCGTTATTTTGGGGCATGGGCAGTGTGGCGGTATTTCAGCCTTGCTGAATGGCGCGCCTGATCATGCGCAGGATTTTGTCGCCCCGTGGATGCAAATCGCACAGAAGGCAAAAAACGAAGCCGTAAAACAGCCTGAAGAGAACAGGCAGTTGTGTTGTGAGCGGGAAGTCATCAAGCTGTCGATTGATAACCTGATGAGTTTCCCATGGATCGCGGAGCGGGTCGCACAGGGCACGTTGACATTGCATGGTGCATGGTTTGCCATTCATTCAGGCGAGTTGACGATGTTGCAGAACGATGGACGTTTCCAGAAAATCGCATGAGTGAGGCGCCGCCGGTTCTTGATAAAAACCTGATGACCCCGCGCGGTTTTACCGATCTG
>CAYSGL010000369.1:0-1535 GCA_964430725.1 uncultured Pseudobdellovibrionaceae bacterium | reverse complement strand
GACGGGTAGGGAAGGCAAGGCTTCATAGGGCGTACCGTTCACAAAAATCGGGGCATGGACGGTGAATTCACAGAGCAACGTGTCCGCTCGGGCGATGATCATCCCGCTGTTCCACCAATAATCTCCTGACTGCAGATAGCGTAAGGCAAGGGGTTTATCGGGCTTTTCGGTAAAGTGGTGCACCGTTCCGCCGTCAGGCCCACTGAAAATATACCCGTAGCCCGTATGGGCAAAATCGGGCCTGATGCCGAGCAGGGCGATAAAGCCTTGTGCTGCCAAGGTATGGGCCTTGTGCAAGGCTTGAGACAGGGCGGTTTCATCCTCGATCAAGTGATCGCACGGCATAATCCAGAGAATATCGTCGGGTTTGGCATGGCGGGCGGCCAGTGCAACTGCCGCCGCCGTGTTTCGCCGCAGTGGTTCGATCAGAAAACAGGCATCCGCCGGCGCATAACGTTGTGCCAGAGGTTCAAGGGCCAGTGTGGTGACGATGTGGAGAGGCTTGTTGGGGAGCAGGCGTCGCACCCTTTTGCATGTCTGGATAAACAATGTTTCGCCCTGCGCCAACGGCAGAAATTGTTTGGGGCGTTCCGGCGTGCTGAGAGGGGTGAGACGCTGGCCCACGCCGCCGCACAGGATGATTGGTTTGATGTCCATGAATTTATTCCCAACATGAGTGGCGGACTTTGTCAACACTTGCGGTTCAAAGGTCATCTATATACTCTCTTTTTTGTCGTTCCGAGCGAAGCTGAGGAATCTTGTATGGCCGATAGCGGGTAAGATTCCTCCGCTTTGGTCGGGATGACATTTGTTTTTTACTTTGAGGATGACGAATGCAAGCCGCTGAAAAAAAAGAGATGATTACCGATAACGGGCAAAAAGACATGAAAGACATCGTCGCGCTGTGCAAGCGGCGCGGGTTTATCTATCCGGCATCCGATATTTACGGAGGCATTAACGGCTTTTGGGATTACGGGCCGCTCGGCACCGAGTTGAAAAACAACCTGCGCGATTATTGGTGGAAGCGCATGGTGACCTGCCCGCCGATCGGCCCAGACGGTCATCCGGTGCAGATTGTCGGCCTTGATTCCGCGATCATTCAGAATCCGAAAGTCTGGGTGGCCTCTGGTCACGTTGGCGGGTTTTCCGATCCGATGGTGGATTGCAAGGAAACCAAAAAGCGGTATCGCGAAGATCATTTGCTTGTCTACATCACCGACACGCTATGGCCTGCTTTTCACGAGGAAGTGGAACAGGAGGAAGTCGAAAAGCGTTTCAAAAAGCTCGGCCTGAAACTCTCGACAAGCGTGAAGAAACTCACCGATATCCCCTTCAGCGATTACAAAAATATTGTCGGTCCCGATGCGAAAGATGCGGGGACGCTGACCGAACCAAAAGCCTTCAACCTTCTCTTCGAAACGAAAATCGGTGCCGTGGCGAGCGATGACAATATTGCTTATCTTCGCGGTGAAACGGCGCAGGGTATCTTTATCAATTATAAAAACGTGCTGGATTCATCCCGCGTCAAAATTCCC
>CAYSGL010000368.1:0-1538 GCA_964430725.1 uncultured Pseudobdellovibrionaceae bacterium | reverse complement strand
AAATATTGGTTTCATAGAAGGTCGAGAGAATTTCTTCATTGCTCATCCCCTGAACCATCAGCGGATCGACCGGCTTGCCAGCCGCTTCCTGTTCGGCGCGGTATTTCGCCGTTGCCTCGGAATCCAGTGCGCGCAACAGCGTTGTTACCGGCAATTTGCGGCGACGGTCGATACGGACGTTCAGGATGTCTTTTGCATCGAATTCGAAATCGAGCCAGGAGCCACGATAAGGAATAACGCGCGAGGCAAACAGATATTTGCCCGATACGTGCGTTTTGCCGCCATCATGGTCAAAGAAGACGCCCGGCGAGCGGTGCATCTGGGATACGATCACGCGCTCGGTACCGTTCACGACGAACGTTCCATTATTGGTCATCAGCGGCATGTCGACCATGTAGACATCCTGTTCCTTGATGTCGCGGATCGAACGCAGGCCGGTTTCCTCGTCAACATCGAAGACGGACAGGCGCATGGTCACGCGCAGCGGCGCGGCGAAGGTCATGCCGCGTTGCTGGCATTCTTCCACATCATATTTCGGCTGCTCCAGCTCGTAAGAAACATAGTCGATCTGCGCCTTGCCCGAAAAATCGTCAATCGGGAACACTTCGGCCAGCACCTTGTGCAGACCCTGAAATTTGCGGGCCTCGGCAGCAATATGGGCTTGCAGGAATTGTTCATACGACTCGCGCTGGACCTCGATCAAGTTCGGCATCTGCGCCACTTCGCGGATCTTCCCGAACGAGCGGCGAATGCGCTTGCGGCCCGTGTAGCTGTTCACGTCGTTTGCGGAGCGCACAGGCGCAGCGGCCATAGGCGCCAGTCTCGCCGGTTTCGTTGCTGTTTTGGAAGATTTGGTGGTTTTTGCGTTCATGTCCCGTTCCTTAATAATTCCGTCGTCTCAGACAAACTTGGTGCGCCAGTCGGCAAAACAAGCGCGAAAACCGCATCCCCGCGATAGCGCGGAAAAGCGGTTAAATAACTGAAATATCTAACAATTTAGCGGTATTTGTACCGTCACTTTTGTCCCGACTCTGCCAATTGTGGGAGGGTTATGGCGGAAAGTTCCGTTGATGTCAAGCGCTTGGCCGATTTTTTTCAGCAAGACGCCTTGACTGGCGGTAACAATTGAACCACCAAGACCGCCAAGCACTTTCCCCCACATCGTCATTGCGAGAAGGCCGTCAGGCCGACGAAGCAATCTATTCTTTTTTAGATTGCCGCGCTCCCTTCGGTCGCTCGCAATGACGGTGATTGCAGAACAGGACGCTTGGTGTTCTTGGTGGTTCAAAATAAAAAAACCCCCGCACGATGGCGGGGGTTTTCGAATTGAATGGCAAGAAGAACTACTTGAGTTCGACTTTTGCGCCAGCTGCTTCCAGCTTTTTCTTGATTTCTTCTGCTTCGTCTTTTTTCGCAGCTTCTTTAACGGTTTTACCGCCGGCTTCAACCAGGTCTTTGGCTTCTTTCAGGCCCAGACCGGTGATCGCGCGACCTGGACCACGCCGTGCGCTTCCTCGAGGGGCGGGGCAATGAAATCC
>CAYSGL010000367.1:0-1541 GCA_964430725.1 uncultured Pseudobdellovibrionaceae bacterium | reverse complement strand
TCCTCGAATTGCCACGAATTCCCGGTCAGGCTGGCTCTTTGCACATCCAGCCTTTCGACAAAATCGGCATCGTGATCCAGATGGATCACCATAATATTCTCTAAAATCCAATGCGGTTGGCGCACACTGGCGGCATGGATGAGCGCGGTACCCTCGGGTGTTTTCTGACGCAGCCATAATCCTTGATCGGACAGGGCGACCAGGGCATCGTCCTTATCCAGCAACTCAGCTTCCATCCGCTCATACTGTCCGATCAGCAACGCCCCCAGCGGATTAATGGTGGTCATCTGAAAAGCACCGATCAGCAAAGCGGCCGCCGCCATCGGCAACATAAATTGCCACACGGACAATCCCGCCGCCCTGACAACCACCAGCTCACTGCGGCGCGTCAGCTGCCAGAATGTAAACAGGGCGCTGAACAACACGGCAAACGGAATGACCATTTGCCCCACTTCGGGCAGCTTGAACAGGCCCATTTGCAAGACCATACCCAGCGACATGCCCGGCACACCGGCAGACCGGCGCAGCAGCTCTACCGTATCAAATATAAAAACGAGCAATAACAGGCCGAGGATCAAGCTGATAAAATTTAGCAGAAACTGACCAAACAGATAACGGCTCAGGGTTGCCGGAAAATATTTCATAGGCGCTTCTCCCCGGATGGCTGGCCATATAGCAGACGATGGCGGAAAGCCTCTCCGAAACGGCTCATCATGGACAGGCTCAGTATCATGGGCACAAAAATCAACATATAGAGAAGAATAACGCCCATATAGGTTTTTTGCGCGGCGGAGGCCAGGCCGATATAGGCCGCCTGCAACAGGATAATCGCCAGCAATGCGGTAACAATACGCGTTGACTGACCGCGCCTGTTCACCGGTCCCAACACCATGAAAGCCAGCGCCACCATCGTAAATGTCAGCGATAGAAACGGCATGGCCATGCGTCGCCATATTTCACGCATAAATTCCTCTTGTGTGCCGGGCCGTTGTAAAGCCGCTTCATCGAGATGAAATAATTCGCTCAATGTCCGCTCATCCGGTTCGCGGCGGCGCTGACGAACAGGGCCGCCATCGGGCAAATCAATCGTATAACGCTGGAATTGCAGATTGTTCAGCGCACCGTTGCGCGGATTGATATCCTGGCGCGTCCCGTCATAGACCAGCACCTGTTGCCCCTCGTCACCCGATAGGATCACACCGCGCTTGGCCAGTATCGTCACCGGATTGCCCGGATCGCGTGTATCGTGAATCATCAATCCGTTCAGCTCGCCAGACGGCGCGCGGTCGCGGATATACACTGTAATATCTTTACCGGCGGCATTAAACACCCCCTCGCGGAACAACAGGGTTGAATATTGCGCCTTCAAAACACCGCGCACCTGCTGCATCGATGAGACGGATGACGGCGCCAGCCAGCCCGTAATCCAGACCATCAAAACAACCGTCACCCCCGCCAGAAAAAGAGCTGGACGCGCCAGTTGCAGCGGCGATAAACCGGCGGCGCGCGCAACAACCAACTCGCTGTCGGCATTCATACGA
>CAYSGL010000366.1:0-1547 GCA_964430725.1 uncultured Pseudobdellovibrionaceae bacterium | reverse complement strand
CAAGCCGCATCAGTTTTATTATTGGCGGCGGCGTATCCTGAAGCCACAGCCCGAGGTCTCGTTTCTGCCGGTAACGCTACCGTCATCGCGTGACCGCCATCCCCAGGCCGTGCGCATTCTCCTGCCCAATGGCTGCATCATCGAGCTGGAAGGATCGAATGAACTTGAACGGCTCGTCACCATGGTGGCTGCCTTATGATATTGCCCTGTCATTCGCAGCGGGTTTATCTGGCCGTGGGCCATACGGACATGCGCAAGTCGATCAACGGGCTGTCTGTCCTGGTGGAAAGGGGCATGGACCGTAATCCCTTTGACGGCGATCTTTTCGTGTTCTGCAACCGGCGGCGCAACATGATCAAAATTCTTTACTGGGACAAAAACGGTTTCGCGCTATGGCACAAACGGCTTGAGAAGCACCGTTTTGATTGGCCCACGACCACGGACGAAGTCGTTTCCATGGGGATGAGAGAGTTGAAATGGCTTCTCGCCGGGTTGGATTATACACGCGCGCATGCGCGTCTGAACTACCGTTTTGCCAGCTGAGAAAAGAGAGTCGTATAAATAATATATATTTACAAATACAGTTGGTTATGATACACGTCACCCCATGACTTTGAAACCGACCCGCCTGCCCGATGATGCCCAATCGCTTAAGCAGATTATCTCTTCTCAACAGCTGCAAATCGACTATCTGCAGGAGATGGTTCGTCTGCTGAAAAACGAGCTGTTCGGCCGCAAAAGCGAAACCCTGCCGGCGGTCAACCCCAGCCAGCTTCAGTTGTTCAACCCGAACGAACCGGCGGAACCCATCCGGGAGGATGAAACCATCGTCGTGCCGGAACATACCCGTAAGAAACGGGGCCGCAAACCGCTGCCCGAGGACTTGCCGCGCGTTGACGTTATCCACGATATCCCTGAAGAAGAAAAACGCTGCGCCTGTGGCGCTGAATTAAGCCGCATCGGTGAAGACACGTGTGAAAAGCTCGATTATGTTCCGGCCAAACTCCAGGTCATCCGCCACATCCGTCCCAAATACGCCTGCAAGGCCTGCGAGGGCGTTGAAGACGATGGACCGACGGTCAAGATCGCTCCGCCGCCGGCGCAACTGATTCCCAAGAGCAATGCCACCGAGGGACTTCTGGCCCACATCGCGGTCTCAAAATTCGCTGACGCACTTCCCCTGCACCGCCAACAAAAGATATTTGATCGCCTGGGCGTTGACATTTTACGGTCGACCATGGCCAATTGGATGATTCAGGCCGCCGGTTGCTGTCAACCGATCATCGAATTATTGCAGCAGGAAATTCGAAGCGGGCCCGTGATCAATATCGATGAAAGTCCCTTTCAGGTGCTCAAGGAACCGGGCCGCAGCGATATCACAACGTCATATATGTGGGTGTTTTGCGGTGGCCCCCTGAATGCCCCGGCGATCTTATATCAGTACCATCCCACCCGTAGCGGAAAGGTGGTCCGTGATATGCTGGACGACTATACCGGCTATGTGCAAAGCGACGGCTACAGTGGCTATGACCCGCTTTCCCAAAAAC
>CAYSGL010000365.1:0-1552 GCA_964430725.1 uncultured Pseudobdellovibrionaceae bacterium | reverse complement strand
CGTTTTTTTCTTTAAATTTAAGGCAAGTTCTATTATATGTCCTTATGACACAGACAGCTTCCAAACCCCGTCCTCAATCAACCGAAACCCATGACCGCATTCTGATCCTCGATTTTGGCTCGCAGGTGACGCAGCTGATCGCGCGCCGATTGCGCGAGAACGGGGTTTATTGCGAAATATGGCCCTTTAATCAGGCGCCGCGCGAGAAAATAGAGGCGTTCGGCCCCAAAGGGCTGATCCTGTCGGGCGGCCCGTGCAGCGTTTATGAAGACGACAGCCCCCAGGCCCCCGCCTATATATATGACATGGGCCTGCCGGTCTTTGGTATTTGCTATGGTCAGCAATTGATGGTCCACCAACTGGGCGGGGCGGTCGAACGCGACGACCACCGTGAATTTGGCCGGGCCTATGTCGATATTGTTTCCGAATCCCCCCTCTTGAAGGATGTCTGGCAAAAAGGTGCGCGCGAGCAGGTCTGGATGAGCCATGGCGACCGCGTGACATCCCTGCCTGAGGGATTCGAGATTGTCGGGAAATCGGATGGCGCTCCCTATGCCATTATTGTGAACGAGGCGCGCCGCCTGTACGGGGTGCAATTCCACCCCGAGGTGATCCACACGCCGCATGGCAAGCAATTGCTCAAAAATTTCACCCATAACGTGTGTGGTTGTTCTGGTGACTGGACCATGGCGGCCTTCCGCGAGGAATCGATTGAAAAGATCCGCGCGCAAGTTGGCGATGGAAAAGTGATTTGCGCCCTGTCGGGCGGGGTCGATTCGTCGGTTACGGCCATATTGCTGCACGAAGCGATCGGCGACCAGCTGACCTGTGTGTATGTCGATACCGGCCTGATGCGGGCGGGTGAATCGCAGCAGGTCGTCACCATGTTCAGGGACCATTATAATATTCCCCTGATCCATGAAGAGGCGGGCGATTTGTTCCTCGGCGAACTGGACGGAGTGAGTGATCCGGAAACCAAGCGCAAGATTATCGGCAAGCTGTTTATCGATGTCTTCGAGAAGCATAAAAATGAAATTGGCGGGGTGGACTTCCTGGCGCAGGGGACGTTGTACCCTGATGTCATCGAATCCGTCAGCATGACTGGCGGTCCGTCTGTGACAATTAAGTCACATCATAATGTCGGCGGCCTGCCCGAAAAAATGAACCTGAAGTTGATCGAACCCATGCGCGAATTGTTCAAGGATGAAGTGCGCGCGCTGGGGCGTGAACTGGGCATGCCCGAAGATTTTATCCGCCGCCATCCGTTCCCCGGACCCGGGCTGGCCATTCGCATTCCCGGAGAAATAACGCCGGAGAAAATCGAGATCCTGAAAAAAGCCGATGCAATTTATATCGAAGAGATTAGGAACGCCGGGCTGTATGATGCGATCTGGCAAGCATTTGCAGTACTTTTACCGGTTAAAACCGTCGGCGTCATGGGCGATGGCCGGACATACGATTATGTTTGCGCGCTGCGCGCTGTGACGTCGACCGACGGCATGACGGCGGATTACTTTCACTTCGATCACGAATTTTTGTCCCGCGTGTCGGG
>CAYSGL010000364.1:0-1553 GCA_964430725.1 uncultured Pseudobdellovibrionaceae bacterium | reverse complement strand
GTCCCGCCAAAATCGCCCCCACCGCCAGCACCGCCAGCGGGGTCAGCATGATCGCCGGGGATTCGTGAACATGGGCCATCACCTTTTCATCCGCGCGCGGCGCACCGTGGAATGTCATCAGGATCAAGCGCCAGCTGTAAAACGCGGTCAACACGGCAGCCACAATCCCGAACCAGAATGCCATCGTCCCGAACCATGTATGATCGGCAAACATATGGGCGAAATGGTCAGCATTTGGGACCGCGATCATTTCTTTGGCGAGTCGATCTTTGTCCTGCCTGAAAACGATACGGTGCATAAGGCCCATTACGTCCCGACCTGGGTTAAGAAACTGCCCATCGTGGCCGGGGCGGTCGGTATTTTCCTCGCCTTTGTCGTGTATATGTGGCGGGTGGGGCTGGCCGATAAGATCGCGCGCGCCTTCGCGCCGTTGCATCGCCTGTTCTTCAATAAATGGTTCTTTGACGAGCTGTATCACAAGCTGTTCGTCCGTACCGCCTTTGCGCTGGGGCGGGTGTTCTGGCGCGCGGATAAGGGCATCATTGACGGCTATGGCCCTGACGGCGTTGCCGCAAGGTCCAGCGCGGTCGCCGCCGGCCTCAGCCGGTTCCAAAGCGGTTATATGTTCCATTACGCCTTTATCATGATGATCGGCCTGATCGGGTTGGTAACATGGTTCGCGTTCAGGATATGGGGATAGCGCGGCATGGATAACGATATCAGCGAACGGATCATGCAGAGCTTGCGCGAACTGAAACCCCATTTCAGCGAGATGGGAATTCGCCGTATGCGGGTGTTTGGGTCGGTAGCGCGCGGGCAGGCCCGCGAAGGCAGTGATATCGATTTGATTGTTGATGTTGATCGCAATGTCGGCTTGATCGAATTTGCCGGGATCAAGCGGACGATAGAGGAAAATTTAAAGCGACCGGTTGATTTGGTAACGGAACGCGGGCTGCATCGTGCCCTTAAGTCGGAAATCCTGTCGGAGGCGCGTGATGTCTGAACATCGGAAATGGGCGTTTCGGCTGGATGATATGATGGATTGTATCCACCATATCGAGCGCCTTTCTTCCCGACATCGGGATGAGGTTGAATTTCACGCCGATCTGGATGCCTATCGTGCGGTGGAACGGAATTTTGAAATTATCGCCGAAGCAAGCAAGCACATCCCGGATGAAGTCAAGGCGCAGTTTCCGGACATGCAATGGGCGGACATGATCGGCATGCGCAACATCATCAGCCATAACTATGATGGCGTTGACGAAGTTGTTTTATGGTCCGCGATCCAATTGAATATTCCCCGGCTGAAACAGGTTGTTGCAGCCCTTCTTGAGCAATACGGTGATCGATAATGCTTGATTTCCAAATTCTATCCCTGATGACGTTTTTGCCGCTGGTGGGGGCGTTGTTTATCCTGACCATTCGCGGCGATGCCGCCGTGGTGGCGCGGAATGCGCGGTTTGCGGCGTTATATACGGCGCTGTTCAATCTGGCGCTGGCGGCTTATCTGGTGCGGCATTTTGACGGATCGTCGGCGGATTTTCAGTTTGTTG
>CAYSGL010000363.1:0-1581 GCA_964430725.1 uncultured Pseudobdellovibrionaceae bacterium | reverse complement strand
ATTTTGTGCCATAATCTTTTTTGATCACATCGCGCGCCTGTGCGACGGCTTCGTCTGACAGGGTCGTCCCGTCCGTACGCATGTATGTTATATGGCCTGCCTCGTATAGCTGTTGGGCAAGGCGCATCGTTTGTGCGGCAGACAGTCCCAGCTTGCGCGAGGCTTCCATCTGCAGGGAAGACGTAATGAAAGGCGGGTACGGGTTGCGCCGGACCTGCTTTTTTTCGATCTTCTGGATTTTTAAATTTTTGGCGCGGATACGCTCGGCGGCTTTGTGCGCTTCACTTTCCGAGCCGATATCAAGCTTGTCGAGTTTGTTGCCGGCAAGTGTTGTCAGACGGGCGGTAAACGGCGCTCCGTCTTTATTATGCAACAGTGCTTCGATCGACCAGTATTCCTGCGCGCGGAATTTCTCGATCTCGGCTTCACGCTCGCAAATCAGCCGCAGGGCGACTGACTGTACGCGTCCTGCCGATTTCGATCCCGGTAATTTGCGCCACAAGACAGGCGAAATATTAAAACCGACCAGATAGTCCAGCGCGCGGCGCGCAAGGTACGCATCGATTAAGTCCTGATCCAGCGCGCGGGCATGGCTGAAGGCTTCCTGCACGGCTTTTTTGGTGATTTCGTTAAAGGTCACACGTTTAACGTCTTTGCCTTGCGTTAACTTGGCTTCATTCAGGATTTCCTGTATGTGCCAGCTGATGGCCTCTCCTTCGCGGTCGGGGTCGGTGGCGAGGAAGACGGCGTCGGCGCGCTTCACCGCCTTTTTGATATCATTCACATTTTTCGCCGCACGATCACCCAGTTCCCACTTCATCGCAAAGTCCTCGTCAGGCAGGACAGAGCCGTCCTTGCTGACCAGATCGCGTACGTGGCCATAAGATGCCAAAACCTCGAAATCGCTTCCGAGGTATTTATTGATAGTCTTGGCCTTGGCCGGGGACTCAACGATGACAAGGTTCGTAGTCAAATAAAATCCTATTAAATCAATAATATAACCCTATTTCCGGGGAGGCGTTGGATGTGGCCTGCCAGCTCTAGTTCCAGCAGGACGGCAGCAACGGCCCCGACCTTCATGTGACAGGTTTGAATGATTTCGTCAACCGTCACGGGGGTGGTGGATAGGCATCCCATAATAAGATCACGTCCTGATTCGATTTCATTCTCATCGAATCCGCCCCTTTCACAGGAAAAATCAGGCGTAGGTAAATCATGCAATCCACGCATATTGCCGGAAAAATCGCTCAGCGCCTGCAGAACATCCTGGGCATTTTCAATCAGGCAGGCCCCCTCTTTCAACAGTTTATTGGGACCCGCCGCGCGCGGATCAAGGGGGTGCCCCGGAACGGCGAAGACATCGCGCCCTTGTTCGCCGGCCATGCGTGCCGTGATGAGTGAGCCTGATTTCAGCGTGGCTTCGACAACCACGACCCCCGCCGATAGCCCCGAGATAATCCGGTTCCGCTTGGGGAAATGCTGCGCTATCGGCTCGACCCCGAACGGGCTTTCTGCAACGATAAGCCCGTAATCGGCAATCTGGTCATACAAATTCCGGTTTTCCGGCGGGTATAGGATATT
>CAYSGL010000362.1:0-1586 GCA_964430725.1 uncultured Pseudobdellovibrionaceae bacterium | reverse complement strand
TTTGCACCCGTAGCACTGGCATTCACAGATATCATATGGGCGCGGAACGCGCCGCTTTGCGCATCATGCAAGAATGAGTGTGCGGCAACCGGCGCGGTGGTCGAAAGTATCAGGACAGTGGTCACAAGCAAAGACTTCATCGGCTTAATTCTCCTTATGTAACTATTATATAGTTCATGTGTGCTTAACGCCAAAATAAACAAAGGGCCAGCAAAAATATCGCCGGCCCTTTGTGCAAATTGACATGGTTTCGCCTTAATCCGAATAATCCGGTATCGCCGGCCCCATGGATGCATCAGCGTTCAAATCATTTACCAGAGCGTGGCGGCGCTGGATATAGGTCGAGCGGACCGCTGCATAATAATCGAACGAATTACGGCGCAGATCATCGATCACATCCAACAGTTCTTCACGTTGATCAATCGCGCCGGCGGCGACGCGGCCATAATGCCATTCCTTGCGGCCTGTATTGAACAGATATATGCGCAGCGGATCGGCATACATATCAACGATAGAGCCGGTGGCATCACGCGCGCTCGACGGCCCCAGAATCGGAATCACCAGATACGGCCCGTGATCGACGCCCCATACGGCCAGCGTTTGGCCGAAATCTTCCGCCTCATAGGGAATACCGCCCTGTTCGGCCAGATCCAGAATACCGCCGAAACCGGCCAGCGTGTTGATCACGAAACGGCCCGTGGAATTTGCCGTTCCCTCCAGATCGCCTTGCAGCAGCTGGTTTGCAATGATGATGGGCGATTTCAAATTGCGCAGGAAATTATGCAAGGCATAGCGAAACGCCTCGGGGGTCGCAAAGCGATAACCGCGCGCAACGGGTTCCAGAACGACCTTGTCGACAGCTTCGTTGAACTGCAGCACGCCACGGTTGACCTCTTCCAACGGATCGTTGACCGTCAGGCCTTGACCGACTTCAACCGTGTTGGATGCACATCCTGTCGTCGCAAGAGACAGAACGACGGCAGACATTAACGCGGTTTTCCTGAGCATACTCTTCATGCGTCACCCCAAAAAATTCTTCTAATATAAGACGGTAAACAGTTTAGCCTGTCACGTATTCAGGGCGAGTACACACAGCGCCCTGCGCTTACTATGTACCTGCCGATCGGCTCTAAATCAACGGGCGATCCATATCGGGGTCATTTTACCCCATGTATTTGTGACTTTTTCGCCACAGCCATTTGTCGTATCACCCATCCTCAAGAACCATCAGGCCGACAATCCCCGCCAGGCAATAAATAACCGGGGGAAACCAGGCCGCCATAAAGACAGGAATTTGCCCTGATGCACCGAGTGCCTGCAAAAAGTTACTTAAGAAAAAGATAATAAAGCCCAGGACAACTCCCGTCATAATCAAAAAGGCGGTACCACCCTGTCGTTGCGGCCTGAGGGCGACACAGGCCGCCAGCAAAACCATCCCCAACAGAAACAATGGCTGGGCGATCAACGCCTGATATTCGATTTTTAACGGCAGAGCGTTAAATCCGGCGCGTACCATCGTATCTATATAGGCAGGCAGGCTCCAGAACGGCACCATTTTGGGGCTGGCGAAGCTGTTTTCTATCTCG
>CAYSGL010000361.1:0-1595 GCA_964430725.1 uncultured Pseudobdellovibrionaceae bacterium | reverse complement strand
CGATCTGTGGCTCTGCGGCGATCACAAAATCCTGTGCGGGGATTCCACGCTGATCGACATCTATCAGACCCTCTTGGGTGAAGAGCTGGCCGACATGGTGTTCACCGACCCGCCCTACAACGTCAATTATGCGAACTCGGCCAAGGACAAGATGCGCGGCAAATCCCGTCCGATCCAGAACGACAATCTGGGCGCGGATTTTGGAGCGTTTTTGTATGATGTTTGCACCAACCTGATGATGGTCTGCAAAGGCGCGATGTACATCTGCATGTCGTCATCGGAGCTTCACACGCTCCACGGCGCGTTTTCGGAGGCGGGTGGCAAATGGTCGACCTTTATCATCTGGGCAAAAAACACCTTCACGCTGGGTCGTGCCGATTATCAACGCCAGTACGAGCCGATCTTGTACGGCTGGAAGGAAGGCCATGAGCATTTCTGGTGCGGAGCGCGGGATCAAAGCGATGTCTGGTTCGTGAACAAACCCGTAAAAAACGATTTGCATCCCACCATGAAGCCAGTCGAGCTGGTAGAACGTGCCCTGCATAATTCCAGCAAGACCAAGGATATCGTGCTGGACGCGTTCGGTGGTTCGGGTAGCACCATGATCGCTTGTGAAAAAACGGGACGCCGCGCCCGTTTGATCGAGCTTGAACCGAAATACGCCGATGTCATCGTCAAGCGATGGCAGGAATTCACGGGCAAGAAAGCAACCCTGGCCACGACTGGCCAGGGTTTCGAGGAGTTGGAGAAAGAGCGTTTACGCTGAGGCTTCTTCGACCTTGGCGGGGGCTTCCCCGATGCGGTAGCGGCGCTCGTCATTGATGCGTTCGCTGGTGACGTTCTTTCCTGCCTTTTTCTGCATGGAGAGGAAGCCACGCACCGTGTGGCTCTGCCAGTCGCTGATTTTGACCATCTCTTCGATGGTTGCGCCTTCGGGGCGCTGCATCAAGGCAAAGATTTTTTCTTTCTTATTGCTCTTGGGTTCGGTGACTGCTTGTGTGGCTTCCACTTTGGGTTTTACGACCTTGGCAGGCATGCTGCGCGGCTTCGGCGCAGGCTTCTTCGTTGCCTGTTTCTTGGGTGCGGTTTTCTTTTTTGCGGTGGCCATGATGATGCTCCTTTTGTTGGCGTTGCATCGTCATGAACGCTTCAATTCAGCATGAAGTAAAGTTGAATAGATCAGGAAAAGTGAGGATTTATGGGGGTTTCCGTCCGTGCTTACGCCCGTCATCGGGGTGTGGCTGAAAACGCCGTGCGCAAAGCAATAAAAGCAGGTCGCATCACGCCCGACAGCAATGGAAAGATCGACGTTGCCAAGGCTGATGCTGCATGGGAAGCCAACACCGACCACACCAAACGGCATGATCCGGCAGGATTCAAGGATATAGACCCTATTGATGCCATGAATTCCGTCAAGCAGACACTGGCCGAGAATGGCCGCGCGGCGCACGGAATGAACAGCTTCACACAGGCACGCACCGCGCATGAAATCGCCAAGGCGCATCTCGCGCGGCAACGTCTGCAGGAGAAAAAAGGACAGTTAATCAACAAGGACATGGTGAAAGCGCAGGTGTTCCGCCTGGGGCGGCAATTCA
>CAYSGL010000360.1:0-1607 GCA_964430725.1 uncultured Pseudobdellovibrionaceae bacterium | reverse complement strand
GGAAGCTACCGACCGGGTCGCTGCGCAGCCGACCGGCCTTGTCCAGCACCAGCGCACCCATGGCACCGCCAACAATCACGAACTTGTCGTTTTTCTTGGCGAACTCGGCAGCGGCCTTGGCAGCAGCAACCGGATCTTTCGAGGCCGCGATAATGGTCGGGCCTTTAAACATATCGGCGATGGCTTCATACGCCGTACCTTTGGCGGCGATTTTTACCAGCGTGTTTTTCGCCACTTTGCACTCAACACCGGCTTTGCGCATATCTACGCGCATTTCGGTGCTGGCAGCAGCATTCAGGCCCGTATTGTGGGCAATGACGACAATCTCCGCTTCGCTCAGGGCGTTGCTGAGATAGGCGACTTCGTCTTGTTTCTGGGCTTTTGTTACAGCCATGGATTTTCTCCTATCCAAAAAATTCCAATAAAAAAGGATGGCAAAGCCATCCCGTCCACTTTCTCCAACAATGCGAGGCATATCCAAAAAGGCGTTAACACCCTGATTTCATTGCCCCCATCTATGCCGGTCTTATTGGTATGCCGCGCAGTCTCGGACGGAAGATGGCCGTTTTCTATAGTGTTTAATTGAGTGCGTCAACAGGTTTTTCTTCTTAAATTTAATAGAGCCTTTCTCTTTCCTGTCATCCCGAGCGAAGTCGAGGGATCTTACCAACGATCAGTCATGGAAGATTCCTCCACTTCGCCCGCCTGCGGCAGGCTTCGGTCGGAATGACAGCGATGGAAAGGCTATGCCGCAAACCAGATCAGGACCGCAGCCCCCGCGATCATCACCGTTCCCGCCCACGGGCTGGCATCATCCCGAACCCCGGTCACAATATGGAGCAGCAGCAACCACACCGGCACCAGCATAAAGGTCATCACTACATAGGCAGGGTTCGAGGCCAGCGTGACGCCCAGCGTATAACACAGGAAGGCCGCCAGCGCGAAAAAGGCACACAGGAAACCGGCCTTGAAGGGCGGCACCGGCGCGGCGCGCGCAAAGCCCCCATTGGCCAGAATTAACAGATACGCCAGCGGTACGATGCCAAGATACACGATAAAAGTAAAAGAGAGCGTATGGCCGATAATATCTTCCCCCGCGCCCATCATTGCGATTTTTGAAAAAACCGCGCGCAAGCCGAAAAAAATGGCGATCGGGATCACGGCCATAAACGCGTTCCAGCCGATATCATTCCGGCGGATCAACAGCAGCGATATCGAAAAAAGGCAAAAAAGCCAGAAAAACGCCCGTCTGACGATAGCTATCGAACTGGTAAGCCTCCATTGCCGGTGGATAGAAGGCAAACCACAGACCGTACGCCACCACGACTTCGAGCGGCATATACATGCTCGATACCCGCCCGTTGTGGGCACGCGCCAGCGCAAAAAGAATTTGGGTCGATATCCCCATGCCCACCGATACGGCCAGCGCCAGCGCATAGAAAGATGTATCGTCCGGCCATGCCATATAGGGAGTCAGCGGAACAAACAGCACCAGCACCATAATGACATGCCAGAAGTTGAGCAGCCGCGCATCGGCACGCGCAATCCGGTTGGTTTCCACGAACGCCGCCTGAAACAGGCTTCCCAGCAATGCAAATAATATCCAG
>CAYSGL010000359.1:0-1608 GCA_964430725.1 uncultured Pseudobdellovibrionaceae bacterium | reverse complement strand
CAATTCTTATAAAGCCGATGATTACGATCAGGTGTTCGACATTGTCGATGTCTGGTTTGAATCCGGTTCGACACATACCTTCGTTGTCGATCACCGTCCGGAACTGTCCCAGCAAGCCGACTTATATCTGGAAGGCTCGGACCAGCATCGCGGCTGGTTTCACTCCTCCTTGCTGGAATCCTGCGGCACCAAGGGCCACGCCCCGTACAAAGCCGTGTTGACGCATGGCTTCGTGCTCGATGAAAAGGGCTATAAAATGTCCAAATCGCTCGGTAACACCGTTGATCCGCTCGAGATTATGAAAGAATATGGCGCGGATATTTTGCGCCTGTGGACGATGACCACCAACTATGCCGAAGACACGCGGATCGGCAAGGATGCGATGAAAAACACGGGCGACCTCTACCGCCGCATCCGCAACACGCTGCGCTTCCTGCTTGGCGCATTGGATGGTTACACAAAAAGCGAAGCAGTTGACTTGGCCGACCTCTCGGCCCTGCCGGAGCTCGAGCAACTCATGTTGCACAAAGTGCATGAAGTGGACCAACAAGTCCGCCACCATATCCGCGAATATGAGTATGAAAAGCTGGCCAAGCTGCTCTACAATTTCTGCAACGAAGACCTCTCGGCGTTTTATTTCGACATCCGCAAGGACCGTTTGTACTGCGATGCGCCGGGCAGTTTCGAGCGCCGCGCCACGCGCACCGTGATGGCCGAAATTTTCAACGCCCTCACTGCGTGGCTCGCCCCGATCCTCTCCTTTACGACCGAAGAAGCATGGCAACACCGCCCGCAGGATGTGTTCGCGGATGCGGATAGCGTGCATATGCGTGTGTTCCCCGATATTCCGGTGGAGTGGAAAAATGCAGAGCTGGCAGGAAGATGGGGCTACCTCATGGATGCACGAGAAGTTGTATCCGCAGCCCTCGAACCCCATCGTCAGAATAAGGCTATCGGCTCATCTTTGGAAGCGAAGCCCATTTTATATACACGTGAAGGATTTTTAAAAGCTCTTCAGAACAATGACCTTGCAGAAATATGCATTACATCTGGCATAACCATTCAGGAAGTTGACACGATGAATGAAAGTTTTCCGGAAGGGGTATTTATACTGAATAGTCAGCCAGATTATCGGGTAGCTTTTGAAAAAGCCAAAGGTGACAAATGCGAACGCTGCTGGAAAGTGTTACCGGAAGTATCGGCCAATGGCGGCATCTGCAACCGCTGCGCTGCGGTCGTGAAACAAAGCAAAGCGGCGTAATTAAAAAATTAAATTGTCATCCTCCGCGAAAGCGGAGGATGACATGAAAAAGGAAATTTATGCGTACATACGGCTTCCTCATCATCGCCTTTATCCTGATCGCCGACCAGATCAGCAAATGGGCCATTCTGGAATGGATGATCAAACCGGCCATCAATCCGGCGTTTGCCCAATTCGGCTTTATCGACTGGGTATCCCAATCCCTACCCCGTCTGCCGTTTACCTCCATCGAAATCCTGCCGTTTTTCAATATTGTCATGGTATGGAACGAAGGGGTCAGTTTCGGGATGCTCGGCAATCTCGGCCCATGGCCGCTGATTGCCGTTTCGCTCGCCATTTCCGCAATT
>CAYSGL010000358.1:0-1614 GCA_964430725.1 uncultured Pseudobdellovibrionaceae bacterium | reverse complement strand
GAGATTAGATCATGGCAGATGCGGCTGGCCAGAAGTTCCAGAACGGCGGCATCTTTCTTTTCCGGCTCCAGTTTTTGCGGTTCAGCGGGGGGCGGAGCATCGGTTTGCTCGGTCGAGGTTTCGTCAGTCATGTCGGGCGCGATCGATTTCATAGGTCACAGTGTCCTTCATTTTTTCCAATGCTTCAAGGCTTGATGCCTCCATACGAATGACAAGAGCGGCTTCGGTGTTGGAAGGCCGGATCAGCCACCAGCCCTCAGGCGTGGATACGCGGATGCCGTCTATATCGTTGATATGCGCGGCGCTGTCTTTCATATTGTCGAGGATGCGCGGCACGATCGAGAATTTTTCCGCTTCGTCAACGGCCATGCGCTGTTCGGGCGTGCTGAGCAGCGGCGGCAGATGGGAAAAATAAGAGGAGAGCGGTTTGTCTTCACCCGCCAGTATGTTGAACAGGCGAATGGCGCAATAAAGCGCATCATCATAACCGTAATATTTGTATTTGAAAAAAATATGACCTGATAATTCGCCGGCCAGCGGTGCGTTCGTTTCGGCCATTTTTGCCTTGATCAGGGAATGCCCTGTCTTCCACATGATCGGCGTGCCGCCCATGCGGGCAATGTCATCGAACAATGTTTGCGAACATTTGACATCGGCTATGATAGAGGCCGCCGGATGCGCATCGAGGACATCGCGGGCGTATAAGGTCAGCAAGGCATCGCAACGCAGGATGTTGCCTTTTTCATCAATCGCGCCGATGCGGTCGGCATCGCCGTCAAAGGCAATGCCCAGATCGCATTGATTGTCGGTGACTGCGCGGCGCAGCGCATCGAGGTTGCGGTCGACTGTCGGATCGGGGGGATGGGCGGGGAATGTGCCGTCAACAGTGTCATTTAACAGGATGTGTTCGCCCGGCAGTTGCGCGATAAGGTCGTGGATGATGGCGCCGGCCGCGCCGTTGGAAATATCCCATGCGACGTTCAGGGGGCGGCCTTTTTCAAAATCCTTGATCAGACGCGCAATGTAATCGGCCTTCACATCGATGTCGCGGACCGCACCCGTTCCTGTTTCAAAATCGCCACGTTCGGCAAGCGTGCCGAGCTGTTGGATCATTTCGCCGTATACAGGACCGTTTTGCAGGCTCATTTTAAAACCGTTATAGGCGGCGGCGTTATGCGAGCCTGTGACCATCACGCCCGCATCGAACAGGCGGTCTTTCAAGGTGAAATAGAGCATTGGCGTTGGACACAGGCCGATCGTATCGACATGCAGGCCGCACTCGACCAGTCCCCGCACCAGTTGTTCGTGCAGGGCGGGGGATGTCAGGCGGCCATCATATCCCACGCATATTTTTGTCCCCCCAAGCCGGACAACATGGGTGCCGAACGCGCGCCCGAGGTAATAGGCATCGGTTTCGGTAATCTGTTCGCCGACAATGCCGCGCACGTCATATTCACGCAACGCCACAGGGTTGAAACGATGGGAGGGAACGGGATTATTTTGCAACGGTGATACGGTCATTGTTCTTTGGGTGGCTGTATTGTTCCAGCAGGGGGCGCAGGGCGGACGCAGAACGTGTTCATCGCGCCGTGCGGGACGACGCCGGACGGGAAG
>CAYSGL010000357.1:0-1621 GCA_964430725.1 uncultured Pseudobdellovibrionaceae bacterium | reverse complement strand
CTTATTCCCGGCCACGGGGGGCTTTTGGACAGAATTGACGGTTTGTTGCTGGCCTCGCCGGTTTTCTTGCTGATCCTGAAAGCGTTGGCGCTATGACGTGCGTCTCGATCTTCGGGGCAACGGGATCGGTCGGCCTTGCCTGCGCAGATGTTATTGCGTTGCACCCCGATCATTTCAGCATTGACACATTAACCGCAGACAGCCAGTGGCAAAAGCTCGCGGATATGGCGGTGCGGTTGCGGGCCAAGCGCGTTGTTATCTCGAACGACGCTTATTACAGCGATTTAAAGCAGGCTTTATCGGGGCAAGGGATGGACGTCCATGCAGGGCGGGATGCCCTGATCGCCGCCGCCGGCGAGACCGTCGATATCCATGTCGCTGCCATTGTCGGTATGGCCGGGCTTGAGCCAATGATGGCGGCGCTCCGCGCTGCCAAAAATGTGGCCATTGCCAATAAAGAACCGCTGGTCGCGGCTGGCGCTCTGGTCATGCAGACAGCGGCGCATCATCAGTGCCGCTTGCTGCCGCTGGACAGCGAGCATAATGCGGTGTTTCAGGTGTTTGAAAATCATAACCGCGCCGCCATTGAAAAAATTATCCTGACGGCATCGGGCGGACCATTCCGCGAGGCCGCGCCTGAGCAAATGCGTCTGGCAACGCCGAAGCAGGCGCTGGCGCATCCCAACTGGTCGATGGGACGGAAGATATCGATCGATTCTGCAACGATGATGAATAAGGCGCTTGAGGTGATTGAGGCGCACCATCTTTTCGCCATGCCACCGGAAAAAATAGAGGTCGTCGTTCATCCCCAATCTGTTATCCATTCGATGGTTGCCTATGCTGACGGGTCGGTGCTGGCGCAAATGGGCGCGGCGGATATGCGTACGCCCATTACCTATGCTCTGGGCTTTCCAAACAGGTTGAAAACACCTGGGCAAAGCCTTGATATACAATCTCTTTCTGATCTAACGTTTCAGGCCGTCGATGAACGCCGTTTTCCTGCCGTAAAGCTGGCTTATGATTCGCTCAACGCGGGGCAGGCGACCTGTATCGCACTGAATGCGGCCAATGAAGTGGCGGTCGAGGCCTTTTTGGACGGACGCATCGGATTTTTGGAGATTGTTGAAACGACCCGAAAAATGCTAGAACAAAGTACTGGTTCGCCGTCGAACACGCTGGATGATATTCTGGCTTTCGATCGTGACATCCGCGCCATGACACTAACCTTGGTCAACTCTCATAGACAACAGAAGCACGCATAATCCATGACCTCTATTTTTGATATTTTCCAGGCTATCGCCAGCAATGTCTGGTTATACGGCGGCACCTTCGTGCTTGTCCTCTCCTTGCTTGTGTTTGTGCATGAATGGGGGCATTACATCGTCGCCCGTTTGTGCGGCGTGCGGGTCGAGGTTTTTTCCATCGGCTTTGGTAAGGAGTTGTGGGGCTTTAATGACAAGAACGGTACGCGCTGGAAATTATCCCTGATCCCGCTCGGCGGCTATGTCAAAATGTTCGGCGATACCGATCCGGCCAGCGCCGGAAAAAGCGCGGATGTCGAGACGGACGGCGGGCAGATGCGTCCCATGACGCAGGCAGAGCGCGAGCAGGCATTCTTTGC
>CAYSGL010000356.1:0-1632 GCA_964430725.1 uncultured Pseudobdellovibrionaceae bacterium | reverse complement strand
TTGTCCTTTCGAAAAAACAGTGAGTTAAATGAATCAGCTGACTCGAAGCATATCCCGAAAACATCGAAAATAAAGCATTATCTGCAATCGGGGCGTTTTTTTCCTGCGGATGAATTTGGCCATTGACGGCCATCCGATATCGGTCATTATTGACTCCCATGACACTGCCCCCTGCTTCCGCCGCCTCGCCTGCCGACGATCTGTACACCGTCCGCGACTTTATCCGCTATGCCGTCAGCCGCTTTACCGAGGCCAAAATCGCCTATGGACACGGCACCGACAACGCCTATGACGAGGCGGCTTTCATGGTGCTCGAAGCCCTGCACCTACCCATCGATACGCTGGAACCGTGGCTGGATGCGCGCCTGACGCGCCCGGAACGCGACTGGCTGTTGGAACTGGTGGACCTTCGGGTGCGCACCCGCAAGCCCGCCCCCTACCTGCTCAACAAAGCCTATATTCAGGGGCTTGGCTTCTATGTGGATGAGCGCGTGATCGTGCCGCGTTCCTTTATTGCCGAGATTCTGACCGGCGATGCGTCGCCCGTCGACGACCCTGATGCCGTCACCTCGGTGCTTGATTTATGCACCGGTTCGGGCTGTCTTGCCGTCCTTGCCGCCCATCTTTATCCCTATGCGCAGGTCGATGCCGTCGACCTCTCGCCCGACGCGCTGGATGTCGCGCGCCGGAATGTCTCCGACTATAAACTGGATGATCGTATCACCCTGTATCAAGGGGACCTGTTCGCGCCGCTGGCGGGCAAAACATACGACCTGATCATTACCAATCCGCCTTATGTCGATGCGCCGGGCATGGACGGGCTGCCGCCTGAATACCGGGCCGAACCGGTCATGGCGCTGGCATCGGGGGCGGATGGGTTGGACCATGTCCATCGCATTTTAAAGGCCGCTCCGGGCCATTTAAACGCCGCTGGCGGGCTTCTTTGCGAGCTGGGGCGCTGTGGGCCCGACCTACAGGACGCCTATCCGGACACGCCCTTTTTATGGCTGGAAACGGACAACAGCGACGGCGAGGTTTTCTGGCTCCCCGCAAAGAATTTCCCCTGATTTTCGACAATTAGTTCGAATTCTATCTAAAATTAAAAACCCCTTCATACCCCTCTGCTACTTTTGGTGTCAGGGAACGAAAGGGGCAAACTATGCATTCCTCCACACAACAGCAACGACAAGAACCGCACGCACTCGGTACCGAGTACGGGCAAGGACTTCTCAGCGCCCTTTTCCCTGTTCCCGCATTGGACATGGCCCTGGAAGCGGTACAAGTGGCATCGGAAATCTATACCGACCGCTTTGAAGCAAAGGCAAAGAAGGCTGATAACCGGACAAACGGCCATGAGGGTGGCTATCAACTCGGTGTCAAACACAGCCTCGGCAAAAGCTTCAACCGCGTCCATGACATGGCACCCGACAATAAAAACACGCACGACCTCGCCCTGCCTTACTGGAAGCGCGATTACGGCCATAACAACGCCCCGCGCTTCGCCGCCTAAGGCGGCAGTTTCAAGTACAAAGTTGCAAGTTACAAGATAAGGTTGATAGTAAAGACATCTTGCAACTTGTAACAAACAACTTGCAACTGCTAGAATAGCGCCATGGACGCTGTCCAAACCTC
>CAYSGL010000355.1:0-1646 GCA_964430725.1 uncultured Pseudobdellovibrionaceae bacterium | reverse complement strand
CGTCACTCTTGTTCTGGCCGCATATGTAGCCGTCAAGGTGAGAAAGCCAGGGTATTTAAGCTATGTTTTTCTCATGCTTTCCGTGAGTTTTTATTCTTTCGGTTATGCGATAGAGCTTTCTTCATCGACGGGTGAGAGCATATTTTATGCAATAAAGATACAATACATCGGTTTATCTTTTCTGCCGGTTTTTTGGGTTGGCTTCGCTGCCGACTATACAGGGCTTGGCAAGAAAATATTAAAACCTTCATATCCTTTTTTCCTGCTTTTTTCGGTTGTGACATTGGCCCTGGTTTTTTCAAATCAATATCATCATCTCCATTTCAGAGGCATAGAACTATTCAAGACCAAGCTGTTTGCGATCGCGGTGTTTCATCGAGGGCCATGGTACTGGGTTTATATCGTTTTTACCTATTCCATGCTGCTGATCGGAAATTGTTTGTTTTTGATCCAGATGGTGCGCTCATCAGGATATCTGCGCAAGCAGGCCATTCTCATGTTTCTGTCGTCCACCATCCCATGGATTGCCGACATCCTATATGTTACGGGCAACTCCCCTTATGGTATCGACAGTGCGCCTTTCTTCCTGACCTTGTTGGGGCCGGTTTTTATTTTGGCGTTTTTCCGCTTTAAAATGTTCGATCTGGTCCCGATTGCGTTGCGGGCTGTTTTCGACGAAATGAATGATCCTATCTTTGTGGTGGACAATCAAAACAGGGTCGTCGACAACAACAAGGCTGCCGTCGATTTTCTCGGGCACCCTGCGAAATCGATAGTTGGATCATTGGTCGATGATGTCTTCAGCGATCACTACGACTTGGTCGATTTGTTGCACGACAATACGGATAATGCAGATATCATCAGCTGCAAATCCGCCGGAGTGACTGAATACTACAGAATGGAAGTCTCCGATATATTGCCATCAGAAGAAAAGATAGGCTTTGTATTGACCTTGCAGAACGTAACTTCCGAGCAGATGCTGATCAGTCAGCTGAAAACCATGGCAACCATCGATGAGCTTACGGGGATAAATAATCGCCGTAACTTCATGGCCCTCTGTCAAACGGAAATGGATAGGGCGAGGCGGTATCGAAGACCTCTTGCGCTGTTTATAATGGATATTGATTTTTTCAAACGTGTCAATGACGAGTATGGTCATCAGGCCGGCGATATTACGCTCAAGAAAGTTACACAATCTTTACATAAAAACCTTCGTTCAACGGATATCCTCGGCAGATACGGAGGAGAAGAGTTCGTTGCAGCCCTTCCTGAAACAGATCGCAAGACCGCTGCGAGCATCGCTGAAAGGCTGAGGAAAGGTATTGAGTCGATTACGATCCGGCACCAGGATGCGACCATAACGGTGACCATCAGCATCGGCACCGCTGTCGTTGACACCTTCGATGGCGACACGTCCCTGGAACGCTACCTGTCCAAAGCCGACGAAGCCCTGTACAAAGCCAAGGATGAAGGGCGCAACCGGGTGGTCGAGTATGGTTCAGTTTAAAAAATGACACGCACCCCGCCCAGTTCCTGGATGGAAAAGTGGTGCTTTTCCTCCGGTGCGCCGATGAAGATGTTGTTTACCGCCACGTTGAATTCCTGCGACAAGGCCTGGATCATATCCGGACCGAAGCGGCCCCGGC
>CAYSGL010000354.1:0-1648 GCA_964430725.1 uncultured Pseudobdellovibrionaceae bacterium | reverse complement strand
ATTTGAGCAATCCGGCCCTGTTGTCATGGGTGGCGCAGGCCTCGACCGAGGTGATGACCTTCGGTTTCAACGATTATCAGCGCCGCCTGCAAGAGGCATCGCGCAATTTCACCGATCGCGGATGGGAAAGCTTCACCGCCGCCCTGCAGAATGCCCGCATCATTGAATCGATCCGCGCCAATTCGCAGGTTATCACGGCGGCCCCGCGCGGCGCGCCGGTTATTCAAAAAGAAGGCATCGTCAACGGCCAGTACCAATGGATTATCCAGATTCCGATGATCCTGACCTATCAGTCGGGTTCGCGGACGCGCTCGGATAACTGGATGGTGACGCTGGTGGTTGTGCGTGTTCCGCGTCTGGAAAGCCCCAACGGGGTCGGGATTGCGCAATGGATCGCCGTCTCTGGATGACGACATGACGACGACGTTTTCGCGGATGACAGGGGGCGATGAAGTCGTTATCCTGTCACCGTCGGGCGCAGCCGCGCCCGTTTCGGGGTTTTTTGCATGGAGACAGGGTCTTTTAGTAGATTGGCGGACATGATCGCATTTTTAGGAAAAATACAGACGGGCGGACTGACGCTGATGGCGGGCGTGCTGGCTGTTACGGCGGCGGCACCGGCGCTGGCGCAAGGTGCCGACCCGATGTTGCCCGTCCCCGGTCTGGCCGAACAGATGACAGGGCAGCAGCAGGACTCTGCGCCGTCTTCGTCAAGCGGTTCCAGCCGACTGGATGCTATTCGCGCCCGCGCGCAGGGCCAGAACGCCCCCTCCGGCCAGCAGCAGGCGCCGGCGCAAGCAGGCGATGCCCTGCCGACTGTGCGCAATGTCCGGGTCCAGACCGAGGGAATGGATTATCTGGGCACCAGTACGGTTGATTTGGAATTGCGCGATATTCCTGTCGAGACAAATGATGATTTGTATCGGCAAAGCATCCGCGACGAGGCGTTTGATTCTGCGGCGGATGGCATGTTCCCCTTGAGTACGGGGGAAATTCGCGAAATTCTGCGCCGGTATGACGAAACCCGGCGCGCGGTCGAAACGCCGCATTATGACTTGCCGACCCCTCAGGTCAAGGTCGAGAATATATCGCTGGATCCGGGGGTTGCCCCGCCGGTGATCAATACGGCGGTCGGCCATGTGACGACCCTGACGATTCTGGATGTGACGGGCGCACCCTGGCCCATACAGGATGTCAGCTGGGCCGGCGATTTCGAAGTGGTCGAGCCAGAAGAAGGCGGGCATATCATCCGCATCACGCCGATGGCCAATTTTGCGTACGGCAATATTTCAATGCGGCTGTTGACCTTGAAAACGCCGATTACCTTTACCCTGCGCACGACGCGTGATGTGGTGCAATACCGCCTTGATGCACGCATTCCCGAATACGGGCCGATGGCCACCGCCCCCCTGATCGAAGGGGCGAAGCAGGTCGTTGCGGGGGATAAGGTCCTCACGCAAATTCTGGACGGTATGGTGCCGCCCGATGCCGAACGGCTGGATGTTGCGGGCGTTGATGGCCGCACGACAGCGCTGAAAATTGGCGCAACGACGTATTTGCGCACACCGCTGACATTATTGTCTCCGGCATGGGACAGTTCGGTTAAATCGGCGGATGGTATGAATGTTTACGCCATGGCGGAAACGCC
>CAYSGL010000353.1:0-1660 GCA_964430725.1 uncultured Pseudobdellovibrionaceae bacterium | reverse complement strand
GTGCTGGGCGAGTTGGAAAAAATGCCGCATGCGGTTTTGTTTATTGATGAAATCCACACCATTATCGGGGCTGGCGCGACATCGGGCGGCGCGATGGATGCATCGAATCTGCTTAAACCCGCCCTTTCGAACGGCGCACTGCGCTGCATCGGTTCGACCACCTATAAGGAATACCGCAACCATTTTGAAAAGGACCGCGCGCTGGTGCGCCGCTTCCAGAAAATCGATGTCTATGAACCCACCCTTGATGAATCGATCGAGATTCTCAAAGGCCTGAAGTCGTATTTTGAAGATCATCACAAGGTGACTTATACGGACGAAGCGTTAAAAGCCGCCGTCGAGTTATCGGCGAAATATATCGGCGATCGAAAATTGCCCGACAAGGCCATCGACATTATTGATGAAACCGGCGCGGCCCAAATGATCGTCCCCGAAGACAAGCGCAAAAAAGTGATTGATGTCGAAGATATCGAACAGGTCGTAGCCGTGATTGCCCGCATTCCGGCAAAATCCCTGACCAAGGATGACAAATCCGCGCTGAAGAATTTAGAGCGCGATTTAAAAACCTTGGTGTTCGATCAGGACGAAGCGATTGATACGCTGGTCGATGCGATCAAGATGTCGCGTGCCGGTCTGCGCGATCCGGACAAGCCGGTGGGATGCTTCCTGTTCTCCGGCCCGACGGGGGTTGGAAAAACCGAAGTGGCACGCCAGCTCGCCAAAACACTGGGCGTGGAACTGGCACGGTTCGATATGTCGGAATATATGGAACGGCACGCGGTATCGCGCCTGATCGGATCGCCCCCCGGTTATGTCGGGTTCGATCAGGGCGGCTTGCTGACCGATAAAATAGACCAGCAACCGCATTGCGTCCTTCTACTCGATGAAATCGAAAAGGCACACCCCGATATCTACAATATTTTGTTGCAGGTGATGGATTACGGCAAGCTGACCGATAATAACGGCAAGGTGGTCGATTTCCGAAACGTCATTCTGATTATGACGACCAATGCGGGTGCGGCGGAAATGGCGCGCGCGCCGATCGGCTTCGAGCGCGAGGTGCGCGTCGGTGAAGATAAAGAAGCGATCAGCAAGATGTTCACGCCGGAATTCCGCAACCGTCTTGATACGATTGTCGGCTTCAAGCCGTTAAAACAGGAAACGGTGGGCCGCGTGGTCGATAAATTTATCGCTCAACTGGAAGCCCAGCTGACGGAAAAGAATGTCACGATCCAGCTATCCGACGATGCCCGCGCTTGGCTGGCGAAAAAAGGGTATGACCCTGCCATGGGTGCGCGTCCGCTGGGCCGCGTCATTCAGGAAAAGGTCAAAAAGCCGTTGGCCGAAGAATTGCTGTTCGGCAAGCTGACGGGCGGCGGCGTGGTAAAAATCGGCGTGAAAGACGACGCGCTGACGTTCGATATCGTTGAGGAAAAACCGGCGAAGAAAAAACAGCCCAAAGAAACGGTTGAATAAGCTTATTGCTGGAAGCAGTAGAGATGATGCAGGCTCGTACAATTAGTCGTCCCAAAGGGCCCCGATGTCCAATGCGGGGCGGCTGCTGAAATCCTGCCCCCCGCCATTGCAGAAATAGCTTCAGCTGTCCAGTTTTCACAGATGGATCCGGGGTCGGATCGGACTGGAGTTCCGTTGGGCGTTG
>CAYSGL010000352.1:371-1666 GCA_964430725.1 uncultured Pseudobdellovibrionaceae bacterium | reverse complement strand
ATTGGTCATCCAGGTATCCTGTGTTTTAAGCAGTAAGGTGATATAGCCGAAATATCTGTCTTCCGGCAGGCAGCGCGCGACCATAGAGGCGCGCAAAGCCGGCGCGTTCAGCGGAAATTCGCGGAATTCAAGATACACATCGCCGTTATCAATATGGTGTTTGATCTGCGGCAGGGTGATGTTGTGGAAATTCGCGCAATGATTGCAGGTCAGCGAAAAATATTCCGTCAGCTTAATCGGGGCATCCGGATTGCCAAGCGCGCGAACCCCCATCGCCTTATCGATATCGATTGTCGTCGGCAGAACTTGTGTTTCGTCGGATGACGCGCCTGTTGAATCGGCAGGGACCTGTTCGGTGACAGGGGTCGCGCCCTCTTCGGGAGCCTCATCGACCATGTCTTCCACGGGCGGAAGGTTCAGCGCCTCGGTTTCGGGGAAGGGGTTGGCGTCTTCCATCATGCCTTCGATCAACGGCGCGCTTCCATCGCCGGATGAAAGCAGGCCGCCCGCACGACCGGCAAGCAGATAGCCGACACCGGCCACGACCAGAACGACGGCGATAATCAAAATAATCCGGGCGGGCGAAGAGCCGCTTTTGTCGCTGATAAAGTCGTGTTGATCGTTCTGGGCCATGTTGTCTTCCTTCATGGGGCGCAATTTTTTCATAACCTTGGATTATGAAGGTGTTATACGCGGTTATATGTTTGAAAATCTACCCTTAATTGACACGGGGTCGGGGCGCAATGTCAAGGAAACTGGTGCCATATCCCTATTTTATCCACTGCGATAAAATGCCCGGGACTTCGGGCGCAATTGTCCTGTTGATATGCCGACTATAGCCAGCTTTTTTGCCAGAGTCAAGGATTATTTTCCTTTTTTGTCTTTTATGACTTACTGACCGATAAATCGACCCGTTCCGGCGAGCCGTCAGGTACCTTGCGGCCATGGGCCCGAATGTCGATGCGATAGGGCGCTATGCCGCTTTCTATCAGAGATTTACGGACTATCAGCGCCCGCGCCAACGACAGGCGGCGGTCACTGTTCACCCCCTGGTCTGTCGATCCGCTATAGGCATCAATGGTCAGGCGGGCAGCAGGATCATTATGTAATGCTTGAAGAATACCATCCAGCGGCAGGGTGGCCGGTTTGTTGCTCCCGCGCTCATAAGATAGGGTCAGTGTATTCGCCGGTAAGACGGCGGATGAGGCGGTTTGCTTATCCGGCACGGGGTCTGGGGCGGGGGGCGTATCATCCAGCGCGGCGGACTGATGACGTTCCATCAGGGTAGGCTCGTT
>CAYSGL010000352.1:0-361 GCA_964430725.1 uncultured Pseudobdellovibrionaceae bacterium | reverse complement strand
TGAAAGATTGTTTCCACAATGACGCTGCCCGTCGGAACGGACGGCATGGTTTTTGGGCCTGTTACAACGCCTTTGCTGGTGACACGCGCGGCGGGCATGACATCGGGTCCGGATGGCGCGGCAATAGCAGGGGCGGCAGGTGCTTCAACCTGAACGGGCGCGGGGGCTGCGATAGCCGGTTTTTCAGCTGCCGGTGCCTGTGGTAGGGTGATCTGCGGCTTGGCGAGCGGGATCGGGACTTTTGCGGGTTCGATTTTCTTCGGTGCGCGGGGTGCTTTGGGCGCGGTGACGGGCTTTTCTCGTTCTAATGCCGGATCGCCCCGTGTGACGACGGGCGGCAATAATGGATTATTCTCGCCTG
>CAYSGL010000351.1:0-1667 GCA_964430725.1 uncultured Pseudobdellovibrionaceae bacterium | reverse complement strand
ACATCAAATATACTCACATCGACCCGCAGACGGCCCATTCCATCGCCCGCCGCCGCAAAAAGCCCCTTTCCGAGGAAGACAGAGGCTTTTTGTCCAAAACACTTGAACAGATTACCGATCCCGCGCTAAAAGAACGCCTGCAACGCTTCGGAGAAGCCTATCTACAGGACAAAAAGAAATGAAAGTTACCGCCATAACCCTGCGCCCCGGCAACGTGATCGACCATAACGGCAAGATGATGGTCGTCACCAAATACGACATCATGCAGCCCGGCAAGGGGGCCTCGGTCATTCAGGTCGAGATGCGCGATATCCGCACCGGCAACAAGGACAATGTGCGCTACCGCACACAGGAAACGGTCGAGCGCCTGCGCCTTGATCAGGCTGATTATCAATATCTGTTCAATGATGGTGCCGACACCTATACCTTTATGAACACCGAAACCTTTGAACAGGTCGAGATTAAAAAAGATATTATCGGCGAACCGCAGGCCGATTTCCTGCAGGACGGCATGATCGTGCAGGTTGAAAGCTTTGAAGGCGAACCCTTGAGCGTCGAACTGCCGGCCCATGTCACGGTAACGGTGGAAACCACCGATGCGGTGATCAAGGGGCAGACGGCCACAACCTCTTATAAACCCGCTATTGTCGATGGCGGCATTAAAGTTATGGTCCCGCCTTTCGTCGATGCCGGAACCAAGATTATCGTCAAAACCGAGGACGGTTCCTATGTCGAGCGTGCGAAGTAATGGCCGCCCTTAATTCCCCCACCATCAATATTATGATCAAAGCGGCCGAAAAAGCCGCCCGTAGCCTGCGCCGCGATTTCGGCGAAGTCGAACAATTGCAGGTCAGCCGTAAAGGGCCTGCCGATTTCGTGACCGCCGCCGACAAGCGCGCCGAGAAAATCATTTTCGAAGAATTGCAGGCCGCCCGCCCCAAATATTCCTTCCTGATGGAAGAAAGCGGTCAGGTCAAAGGCGAAGATGCCGACCATGTCTGGATCATCGACCCGCTCGACGGCACACACAACTTCATGCACGGCATTCCGCACTGGGCGATCTCGATCGCATTGGAGCGCAAGGGCGAGATTATCAACGGCCTTGTCTACGATCCGATCAAGGATGAAATGTTCATGGCCGAAAAAGGCATGGGCACGTTTTTGAATAACAAGCGCCTGCGCGTATCAGGCCGGAACAATTTTGAAATTTGTTCCATTGCCATGGGGTACGCCTATCCCGGCGATCAGGTACGCGCCCGTTTTCTAAAAGAAGTCGATGCCGTTATCCGCGTGGCCCCGATGATCCGTCGTGGCGGTTCAGCGGCGCTCGATCTGGCCTATGTCGGCGCAGGCCGTCTGGACGGATATTGGGAGCGCAACCTTAAGCCATGGGATGCGGCGGCCGGTGCGCTGATCGTCAAGGAAGCCGGCGGATTCGTCAGCGGCATTGAATCGAATGATAATCCCGTTTACGCTGGCGAACTCGTAGCGGCCAATAATTCCATTCACGCGGATTTACGCAAGCTGGTCAAAAACGCCGCCTGATTTAAAGGCTATGAATATACAAACTTTATCCGTCATTGCGAGGAGTGCGGCGAAGCGTAGCGAAGACGCACGACGCGGCAATCCATACCGCCGGTGCATGTGGCGCAATTGTATGGATTGCT
>CAYSGL010000350.1:0-1676 GCA_964430725.1 uncultured Pseudobdellovibrionaceae bacterium | reverse complement strand
CTAGAATTGGATTTTATTAATAATCAATCCTCAAACTCCTTCATATCCGGTACGCGGGAGAAGGCGATTTTGGTGCCGACGTGACCCGCGAGGGTTTGCGGCGTGATGCCGAGGGACACGATCTCGCGCTTATATTTATCCTGTAATTTATCGAGCGCACCGACGAGCTTTTCGCGCTTATCCATCACCTTCTTGTTCTCCACTACGCCGGTTGCGAACAGATCATCGGTGATGACATCGCTCTTTTGCAATCCGTGCAGAATGACCGACACTTTCTTGAACAAGATCAGGTTCGCAAAATTCGGCGGACGCGGATGGGGAAAGCATTCATCGAGCATCCGGCCCCACAACCCATTCAAATGTTCCAGAAACGTGAACGGATCATGCGCGGCCGGAAAATCGGCCTCACCCTGCCATCGCCGCCCGTCAAGCAACCGCGCACTAAACGATAAACGTCGCGCGTAAAATTCCTTGCGCCGCAATCGCAACGCCGCCTTGACCAGCAAACGCCGCGCGATCAGCCGCGCCTTATCCACCCGCCGCAATTCAGGATCGAGCACGCGGCTATGGCCGACCATCGAGGTATTGGTGTCGTGATACGGCACATCGTACCCATGCAGCCAGTACCAGAAACGCTCCCCTTGCACGCTATGCCAGATCGCCCGCGCCTGTTTGGGCGAGGTATGCCACAAATCCCTGACGCTCTTGATGCGCGCACGGCGCAGGCGTTCTTCCATATTCACATTAATGCCCGGTAAATCGCGCAAGGATAAATCAAGCAAGCGCCCCGGCAAGTCTTCGGGCTTGATCACCACCAGCCCGTTGGGTTTATCAATCTCGGTCGCGACCTTCCCCAAAAATGAATTGGGGGCGATACCGATGGAACAATGGATCGCGGGGCCGACATCGCGGTGGATGCTCTCCTTGATCGCCAGCGCAATTTTCTTTGCGTTCTCGGGAATACATTCCCGCCCCATCAATTCGCAATCGAACTCGTCGATCGACCAGACCTTGTGGATCGGCAAATGGTTTTCGACCGCGCGCAAAATTTTATGGTGATAATCAACGTAAATATCATGCCGCGCCATCACGCAGATCAATTGCGGGCACATCCGTTTGGCCTCGTAAATCTTCGTACCTGTCTTCACCCCGTACGCCTTGGCCTCGTACGAGGCCGCGATCGCACAGGTTCCGTCCGTCATCATCGGCACGACCGCGACCGGCTTGCCGCGCAAGCGCGGATCGGCATCCTGCTCGACGCTGGCGAAATAGCTGTTCATATCGACGAACAGCCATTTCAGGCCGGATTGGGTGGGTGGGGCTATTTTGTTCATGGTTTGTTCCAAGATACAGAAAACTGTTTCCGCTGTCCAGCGACTCGTTAAAATACGGCTATGTACAGCCGATTCTCCCTTATTCTCGGTGTTTTGTGTCTTGCCGGATGCGCCGGCGGAAGCGGATATTCGCGCCCGTCTGTTATCACGCCGCAACAACTCGATTGCGGCCCGGCAGGTCCTGCGTCCATTCGCATTTGGTCGCCTGCCGAAGCGCAGCTCACTTTCCGTGGCCGTACCAGCACGCTGGAGCGCGATACGGCAGCCAAGAAGCCCGTCTATAAAACACGCGGCGTGGCCTATGCCAGCCACGGCGCCTTCGCCATGATTCATCAGGATGGC
>CAYSGL010000349.1:0-1683 GCA_964430725.1 uncultured Pseudobdellovibrionaceae bacterium | reverse complement strand
CAGTTTTGGATGCCGTAATCTTTCAGCCACGGATCGAAAATGCGCTGCATATTTTCCCACAGCGCAAAACCATACGGCTTCATGGTCATACAGCCGCGCACCGGTGAGTTTTCCGCCAGATCGGCGGCCCGCACCACAGCCTGATACCATTCAGGAAAATTATCGCCGCGTGTCGGCGTAATGGCCGTCATAGGCCTTTTCTGCGATTGTTGATTGGCTTGCGCTGTCATTTAATTGTACCTGTCTGCTTCATTGATAGGCGCCGATCCTACGGGTTCGGCCTGTTCCTGTCCAGTCTCTGCGGGGAGCGCCTCTCCCCGGCATATGGCATAAACCTGGGGCGTTAAATCACGCCCTTCGAAAACGATCCGGCCATCTTTGTGAACCTCTAAAAATCCGACCGAGGCATCCGCCTTCATACCCTGCGGGGGATCAGGCAGGCGCTGGGCCAGATCAAAGGAGAGCGGGATCGCCATGATATCGGGCATTTCGATCGGCGCGGCGTTCAGATCGGCCGGCACAACATTGTTGCCGTGAACATCAACGCCCGATTGATACTCCACCCCTGCCTGCGGGATATATTCGGCCAGCGTCTGACATTCCGGATAGGTAACGGTTTGCGCCATAGCCTCGCCAGCGACAAGCATCGCAAAACAAGCCATGAATAGGCGTAAAAAGTTTCCTTGCTGACGCGCAGAGGGGCAAAATTTCTGTTTTCTCATTGTCCGTAATCCTCCTGTGCCATGATGCGACCCATTTCAAAAAGATCAAAGAAATTAAAGTAAATAAGCGCGCAAATGCCCGCCCAGAGTATAAACGAAATCAAGGCGGTGAACGCAAATTTCTGTTTGATACGCGGTGTGTTCGGCGCACTGCCTGCCAGTCCCTGGCCGTGGTTTTCATGGGCGCGGTTCCCCCATGGCAGGACCGTGAACAGTACCACGCTAAAAACAATTACGTAAACAACAATCATCGAGAAAATGCTCATGTCACGCAGATTATTGGATATTTAGATAGTTGAATAGTTGGAATTTCCAAGAATACCGTCATCCCAGCGCAACACAGGAATGGCAAAGCGCCTTAAACCCGCACCACATGCACCGTCGCTTTGGGTTTCAGGCGCAAGAGATGATCGACGTACCGGCGCAGGCCGATACGCACTTCCTCGGCGACAAAATGATCGTCCTGAAGATCCGCTTTTTTCATGTCGGCGAGGATGTCTTCGATTTCATCGAGCAGGTCGTTTTCAAAGTCATTTCCTTCCTCGCCCTTTTGGTCGGTCAGGCCGACTGTGGTCAAAACAGGTTCGGCCATCAGATTGCCGCGCTTGTCCATCACCAGCGTGACATGCACTGCGCCGGAAAATTGCAGTTTGCGGCGCTCTCCGATAGCGGGATGGGATACATCGATAATGCGGCCCGGCTCGACCGCGAGCAAACCCGTTTCGATATGATCGACGATCTCCGCCCCTTGCGCCGAAAGACGGATAACAGACCCGTTATTCGGTATCACGACATTCTTGATCTGACACGCGCGCGCAAGCTCGCCGTGCGCTTCGAGCATGGTGCGCTCGCCATGAACGGGAATAACGGCCATGGGTTTAACCCATTGAAGCATTTGTGTGATTTCATCGCGCGCCGGATGGCCGGATATATGAATACAATGCGGGGTCTTGCGGTGATC
>CAYSGL010000348.1:651-1691 GCA_964430725.1 uncultured Pseudobdellovibrionaceae bacterium | reverse complement strand
CTTCGGTCGGAATGACAAGAAAATCAAACCCCCTGCGGCGTGACATCGGGGCCGTCAGGGTTCGGGCCGATATCAAGCCCGCCTGATTTCGGTACAGAGGCGCGCGGTCCGCCAGCCGGCGGCACATGATCGTCACGAATGATCGGCTCGCCCTTGATCAAACCGCGAATTTCATCGCCTGTCAGCATTTCATATTCCAGCAACGCCTTGGCAACCGTGTGCAGTTGATCCAGATAATCAGTCAAAAGCTGTTGCGCGCGTGCATAGGCGGTTTCAACAATCATCCTGATTTCAGAATCGACCAGAGCAGCCGTTTCATCGGACATGTTTTTCGATTGAGCAACAGAATGGCCGAGGAAGACTTCTTCCTGATCGGCGCTGTAACGCAGAGGCCCAAGCTTGTCGGACATGCCCCATTCGGTCACCATGCGGCGGGCGATTTCAGTCGCCATGCGAATATCGGATGATGCACCGGTCGTCACTTTTTCTTCCCCGAAAATAAGTTCTTCGGCGATACGGCCCCCCATGGCGACGGCAAGATCCGCTTTCAGTTTTGCCCGAGACATGGAAATGCGATCCCCTTCGGGCAGGCGCATAACCATACCGAGCGCGCGGCCACGCGGAATAATCGTGGCTTTATGAATGGGGTCCGATTCCGGTTCATGCAAGGCAACCACGGCATGGCCGGCTTCGTGATAGGCGGTCAGCTTTTTTTCATCCTCGGTCATCACCATGGATTTACGCTCCGAGCCCATCATCACTTTATCTTTGGCGTCTTCGAATTCCTGCTGGCCGACAACGCGCTTGTTTCGGCGGGCGGCAAGCAATGCCGCTTCGTTGACAAGGTTCGCAAGATCGGCACCGGAGAATCCCGGCGTGCCGCGCGCGATCACACTCGCCTGAACATTGTTGGCCAGCGGAACTTTCTTCATATGAACTTCAAGAATTTTTTCGCGCCCCTTTACATCCGGCAAAGGCACAACGATTTGCCGGTCAAAACGGCCCGGACGCAAGAGCGCCGGATCGAGCACATCGGGGCG
>CAYSGL010000348.1:0-641 GCA_964430725.1 uncultured Pseudobdellovibrionaceae bacterium | reverse complement strand
GGTTCGTCGCAGCGATCAGGATAATTCCTTCATTCGCTTCAAAGCCGTCCATTTCAACCAGTAACTGGTTGAGTGTCTGTTCGCGCTCGTCATTACCGCCGCCAAGCCCGGCGCCGCGATGACGCCCTACCGCATCAATCTCGTCAATAAAGATAATGCATGGCGCATTCTTCTTCGCTTGTTCGAACATATCACGCACCCGCGACGCGCCTACACCGACAAACATTTCAACGAAGTCTGAGCCCGAGATGGTAAAGAACGGGACGTTCGCTTCGCCGGCCACGGCGCGCGCGGTCAATGTTTTACCCGTTCCCGGCGGCCCTACCAGCAAGGCACCTTTAGGAATTTTGCCGCCCAGACGCTGGAATTTTTGCGGGTCTTTCAAAAATTCGACAATTTCCTCCAGCTCGCTTTTGGCTTCTTCGATACCGGCCACATCGTCGAAAGTAATACGGCCATGTTTTTCGGTCAGCAGCTTCGCGCGGCTTTTTCCAAATCCCATTGCACCACCGGCGCCGCCCTTGCCCTGCATCTGACGCATAAAGAAAATCCACACGCCAATCAGCAGCAGCATCGGGAACCAGGACAACAGCACCGACATGGCGCTTTGGAGACCAGAAACACCTGGATTCCATGACGCG
>CAYSGL010000347.1:0-1720 GCA_964430725.1 uncultured Pseudobdellovibrionaceae bacterium | reverse complement strand
TGACAAAGTTTCTTAATGCCACTTAATTAATTTATTAAGTTGGCAATAACCATTTATAAGGGGAAAATATGGATTTATACAACATCACGGGAGATCGTCTTTTTTCCAGCGTTCATATAACAGTGCGAAAAGTGCTCGAAGAGGCTGTAACAAAGGGTGTATGCCTGCCGGGGATCGATTTGCGGCGCGCGCGGCTGTCGGGGGCAAGGCTGGATGGTTTGAACGCGCCCGGGGCGTGCTTGTGGGGGGTGGATTTGAGCGCGTGCGATATGGCGGAGGCGAATCTGGCCGGGGCCGATGCGCGGCTGGCGACGTTGACGGATGCATGTCTTGCCGATGCGCGGTGCGCCGGTGTGCTGTTTGACGGAGCCTATTTCAAAAACACGCTGGTTGAGGGGGCGGATTTCAGCGATTGCCGGTTTTCCTGCCCGTCCATCCTGTCCATGCCCTTGCATCTTTGCCGCACGCTGCACGGGTCAGTCTATTGGCATCGCGGCGAGGTGCCTTGCCCGCTGGATGGCGGG
Organism: uncultured Pseudobdellovibrionaceae bacterium; assembly: GCA_964430725.1. Taxonomy (GTDB): domain Bacteria; phylum Pseudomonadota; class Alphaproteobacteria; order Micavibrionales; family Micavibrionaceae; genus CAYSGL01. Next base: position 1,196 of record CAYSGL010000347.1, on the reverse strand, counting down.
ATTATGCGGCTTCAGGCCCTGGGGAATGAGATTATCGCGCTGGGGGAGAAGTGCCTGATTGTTAATGGCGTTTTGCAGGCCAGGCCCAACGGCGACCAGCGGAAATTACAATTATAGATAGTTATTATCTATGTAAAATTATTATCATAGTTTTCGATGCAATCCTTAGTACGTCAGGTTTTTATTGGTTTTTTTAACCTATGGTTAATGAACTTTGGGTAGAACATGTTTTATCAAAATACAAACATAGGCTGTATTTTTGCTGCAATTTAACCAAACTGACCGTGGGGGACAGAATGACGATGACATATATTAAAGCACACCATGGGTCGGTGCGCTTCTTTCGCGGTGCGCCGCAATTTATTGACCTGAAACAGCTGGCTGATCTGGAGAGCGTGTTTAAAAAACGCTGTCGGCAGGCCATCCGTCACTATCAGGCCTGCCGGCATGCGCTGCGCGAGATTGATGATCCGTTAGAGAAACATTACCGCGACCTGGAAGCATCGCTGGCCCGAAAACGCGCCGAAGACGCGGCCCGCCTGTACCGGTTGATCCAAAAAGACAACCGGCGGCGCTTTCGTGATTACATCGCGTCCGTGACGCATAAGAAATTTTCATACATCAGCAAATAAGTGGGAGAAATATTATGATGTTTTTTATCAAGCTGGGTCGCGTGCGCGCCCTGAATATCGAATTTAACCGGGATTTTGGCTTTTTCCCGCTCTATAAAAAAACAAGTTACCGTTGCGAAACCATTTTGGATATGCCATATACGCAGGTGATTTTCACCTCGGGTCGATGGACTCCATTAAGAAGGGCTAGTAATGACACAAAAGAAACTGAACAAACTGCAAGGCATCCTGAGCGAATTGACCAGTGTCGATCCTGAATTTCCGATTCAATGGGCGCTGGTGTTCACCGAAATCGCCAATGACGAGGGCATTGCGCTGAAAGATGTATCGGAGCGCACGGGCATTTCCATGTCCGTTATGTCGCGCACGATCGGCGCCTTATCGAACGCCCGCCGGATGGGGAAACCCTATGGCCTGATCATCGTTAAAAGCGCCAAGGACGACAAGCGCCGTAAGGAGCTGTTCCTCTCGGCCAAGGGCAAGAAACTGATCGAGCGTCTGGGCAATATTCTCTAGGCACGTCTTATAGTGATCAAAACGCCGCCGGACATCCGCACGGCGTTT
>CAYSGL010000346.1:0-1726 GCA_964430725.1 uncultured Pseudobdellovibrionaceae bacterium | reverse complement strand
AACAAAGGCCGTGGCACGACCATTGGCTTTGGCGCCGATGTCAAAGGCAAGGACGATCAAAAGAAAACAGGTGAGTTGCTCCGCGATCTGGAACCCGAAGATCTGCTCAAATTCGGCCTTATTCCTGAATTTGTGGGCCGTCTGCCGGTCTTCGCCACGCTCGAAGATCTTGATGAAGGGGCGCTGATACAAATTCTGACCGAGCCGAAAAACGCGCTCACCAAACAATATGCACGCCTGTTCGAAATGGAGAATGTCGAACTGGAATTTACCGACGATGCCCTCTCCGCGATAGCCAAAAAAGCCATCGAACGGAAAACCGGTGCGCGTGGCCTCCGCTCGATTCTCGAAAATATGTTGCTCGACACGATGTATGAACTGCCGGATGTTGAAAACCTGCAAAAGGTCGTCGTCAACGCCGAAACGGTCAATGATGGTAAAGCGCCTGTGTATGTCTATGCCGATAAAAAGAAAAAAGGCAAAGAAAAAGAATCTGCCGAAGCTTAAGATACACACGTCAGGCCGGACAAGGCGAAGCCGCGATCCGGCCTTTATGCCAAAAAGCTTTTTCATCGGCATAAACCCCGGATATCGCTACGCTCTTCCGGGGTGACAAAAATGATAAGCGGGAAGTTCAGGGTCGATATGGCGAATACAAAAATAAAACCCAAGGTGGATAAAAAATACCGTCTGATTACACGCTCCGATATGGACGGGCTTGTGTGCGCCGTTCTGTTAAAGGAAATGAACATTGTCGAAGATGTGACATTTGCACATCCCAAAGATATGCAGGACGGGCTAATTGATGTCGATCAGAATGACATCACCACCAACCTTCCGTATGTCGAGGGCGTTTATCTGGCGTTCGACCATCACGCAAGTGAAGTTGAGCGCGCGGGGAAAAACAAAAAAGATAATCATATCATCGACGCCGCCGCCCATTCCGCTGCGCGCGTCGTCTATGATTATTTCGGCGGGGCGGATGCGTTTCCCAATATTTCTGAAGACATGATGGCGGCGGTCGACAAGGCCGATTCCGCGTCCTTTACCAAAGACGACATCCTCAATCCGCAGGGGTGGGAGTTGCTCAGCTTCCTGATGGATTCACGCACCGGCCTTGGCCGTTTCCGCGACTTCAACATCTCGAATTATCAATTGATGATGAAGCTGATTGACGCCTGCCGCCAGCATGCGACGATTGATGAAATTATTTCTCTGCCCGATGTAAAAGAGCGCGTCGATCTTTATTTTGAACAACAAATAAAATTCCGTGAACAGATCGAGCGGTGTGCGCGTATCCATAACAATCTTGTTGTGCTTGACCTGCGCAATGAAGACACCATCTGGGCGGGTAACCGTTTCGTGATCTATGCCCTCTTCCCCCAGTGTAATATTTCCTGCCACGTCATGTGGGGGAAAAACAAGCAAAACACCGTTTTCGCCGTTGGAAAATCCATCCTGAAGCGTGATTCAAAAACCCATGTCGGACACCTGATGCTGGAATATGGCGGTGGCGGTCACGAAGCAGCCGGCACGTGCCAGATCGAAAACCTGCGTGCCGAGGAACAGCTTCAGACTTTGATTGAAAAGATCAACGCTGACGGCTAAGCCCCCTTTTGTCATTCCGACCGAAATCTGCGTCAGCAGGTGTAGTGGAGGGATCGTGTATATAAGATCGTTGGTAAGATCCCTCGACTTCGCTCGGGATGACATTTATGATTTTTCT
>CAYSGL010000345.1:0-1741 GCA_964430725.1 uncultured Pseudobdellovibrionaceae bacterium | reverse complement strand
CAGGATGCGGAACAGATTGGCTACATCGCGGCTGTAATCGTTGATAATTTCTGCCTGCGGTCGGCGCCGGCGACGGAAGAAAACGCCCCCCATGCCGGTAAACACTTCGGCATAGCTTGTGTGCGGTGTGCGGTGGATGATATCGACGAGCCGTGTGGCCAGATTGCGCTTTCCGCCCAGATAGGGGGCCACGGGGTCGACGGGGGACACAGGGTGATCATTCATCATTTATTAAGACTCCTCTCGCATGATGAGCCTGCTCGATCGGGCAGGCGTGATGGCCGCAACGCGGCCGGTTACGGTCATGCGAGGGGATGTCTCGCGGTCGGAGCGTTGCAGCGCTCCGGCCCCGCCTTTTCAGGCGAAGAAACGGCGATCTCCCCACGAGATCTTAATCAATAAAAATTGGTGGACGGGTCGGCGTGTACGCTCCCGACATCGGCTATGTGTTTGTTGCGCGCGACATTTAAGGCATGGCTCCAGTCTTTCAACCGGATCGCCGCTCACCACGGGGAGGCTCGTCGGGCCGCCCGTCCATAAGGCGATTTATTTCGGCACTGGCGCAGCGGCTCCTGCCATTTTTTTTGCGGAATAAATTTTGTGCAGAACAGCCTTGTGAAAGGCAGGCCGCAAATGAAACGGTATTCTCATTTTTCAGGCTCCATTGATACAGTTTGTCCGGCAAAGGGATGCGTTGAATCAGGGCAATATTCGATTTTTCCCTGACGTATAAAGAAGTGGCACACCCAATCTCTCCCCCATGTCTTGATGCTGGGTCTGACCGTCGGTTGTTTCATGTCCCCATTCCATGTCCAGCGCGGATTTTTGCCCGTCGTTTTAAACCAGTGATGCGTCTGACATGCCGGGCAATAGAAAGAATATTCGGGATCGTCCGGCGTATCCTGTTTGAGTTTACACACGACATCCGTCATGGCACCCTCGGTTCGTTCTGGGCGATCCAGTCATCAATAACCATTTCACAATATTGTCCCGCGCGGCCTTCATTGACCTCGCGGGCAAGATTCAGCAGGAAGCTGCTCGAGGGGTTTACCTTCGTTCTTGCCGGCGATAACGGCCCATCGGCACAGGCGGTCAACACGATCGTCGCGGCTGCGGGGACGATCAGCAAAAGACTGCGCTTCATGGCGCACCTCCTTGATTTCGGTTTTAAGAACTTTGTTTTCGACGGTCGCTTTTCCGGCCGATTGTCCGGTCAAATAGATAATCCCGATCGCCACGGCTGTAAGCGCAATCAGGCCAAGGGCAAAATATAGTTTCATGGAACACCTTTCAGGCATAAATCACGTTCGGATATACGACGGTTTTGCAACCCAATGACCATTTGACCGCCTGCCCAGCCACACCCATAACCACGACAGAACCCGCTGGAATAATCTTTTGCGGCGATGGCTTCACACGCCCCGCGATAATCCCCCGCATTGAAACGGCGCAAGGCTGTCGATGAACGGAACGCACCCGGGCCGACATTGTGGATGAAAGAGATCAGCGCCGCCTCGATCTCCGGTGTGAGGGGGACGGTGACGGATGCCCGTACGATCTCAAGGTTTTCTTCGAGCGCGGTTTCCAGCATGGCCATGCACTCGGCCTGCGTGTAAACGCGCATCTCGACGCGGGTTTCGCCCGCACATACGGTCATCAACCCCCCTGCCAGCCGGTCGGCATACGGTGTTGTCTTGACCCCCTCCCATTGCGCCACAAAGGGCGTGGCGATCAGGATGGC
>CAYSGL010000344.1:0-1761 GCA_964430725.1 uncultured Pseudobdellovibrionaceae bacterium | reverse complement strand
CTTCACCCAAAGCCCGCGCGTCGCCGAGAAGATCGGATAGCGATTGAGCCTGCGCCAGCGCGTGGTTTCCCGGTTTGCGTGTCTCGCCGGCAAGAGTGATATCAGACGTTCGCCGGGCTTCGCTTCGGGCGACCTGCAATATATCGCCGTCTTGAAAGCGCCGGGCATTGCCATTGGAGACGGCCTCTATTATTTCATCCCCGCTTTGCAGGGATGCCAGGCGCATGAAGCGGTTATCTGCCGGGATAAGCACGCCTCCGGCCAATCCCAGCATTTCATTCATGCTCAGTTTTTGACCGCGTTTGATCTCATAGATGCCCGGACGTTTCACGGACCCTGCGATGGCAACGGTCGGACCAAGGGGCGGGACGATAATTTTATCACCGTCTTGCAATAACTCGTCAGCATTGCCCGTTCCTTGCATCATCACGTGATACAGATCAACAAAACGCGTCTGCCCGTTACGGATGCGTTTGATCATACGCAGCGACCCTGTTTTATTGATTCCACCGCCAAGGGCCAGTGCATCCAGAGCTGTATGAAAAGGAGTAAGTGTTTTTAATCCTGGCTTTTTGACATCACCAATAACCAGAACACCAATCTGGCGTACCTTATTCAGTGATACAAAAATATCGGTGTTATATGTCTGCGCTGCTTGCCCAATCAGTTCACGGCGGACTTCATTAATCGTTTTTCCTGCCGCCAGTACGGGGGCAAAAGGGTCGGCGACGAGCATGCCTTGCGCATCGACTTCAACAATCTGGCGGGCGTTCTCTTGTCCGCGAATGGTGAGGGCGATGACATCGCCACTCCCCAATCTGTAAGTATCGGTAACGGTGCCTGCGGGCATACTCGCCGAAGGTGTCCCTGTTGCGGCAAACAAGTCATAGCCGTACTGCTTTAACTCATCGACGATCCGTTCGGCGTATAATGTTTCAATGGGGGATGGTTTCTCGAACGGAAAGCTTGTCGAAGGCTCGTTGGCATCGGCTCCTAAGAGCTGTGTGACATCTTCAAGGGACAGGCGGTGCGGCTTTAACTCAGCATGGTCCGAAGGTGAAGCGGCCTGTAAAGGTACGTCCGCATCCCACGGCGCGTAGGCGTGGAGGCTATCCGCTGCTGCGGAGCGGGCCGAAAGTGATAGCAGGATCAGGCAGACCAGACCCGCCAGAATCGGACGGGCGGCATCATCAATGAACATGGAACCCCCTTGGGCGCGGTTTGAGCCGCATGCGATAGTATACAGGCATAATTAGGGGCTGTGAATCCCCTTTGCGCTTTTTGGTTGTAATGGGTGGACGGCTTGCGCCGATCGGATTATGTAAGAAGCATGCCTGTACATATGATCAAGTTGGTAGTTGGTGTTGACAACCTTGAGGAATTTGCCCTGCGGCAGGCCGACGAGCGCGTAAAATTCGAAGGCCAGTGGGCTGTGCCTTGCTGGACGCGGTTTCAGCCCAAGCGCGCCGAGGAAATCGTCAAAACGGGCGGTTCCATTTACCGTGTGATCAAGAACCGCATCGTCTGCCGGCACCGAATTTTGGGGTTTCAGATGGTCGAGGTCGAGGGGCAAGGCACTTTTTGCAATATCATGCAGCATCCCGACATCATCCAGACGGTCGCTGTCCCCCGTAAGCCGTTTCAAGGCTGGCGCTACCTTGAGGACAAGGACGCACCCAAGGATCGCGGCCTTTTCCGGCTCGGGCAGGGCGACGAGCCACCGGACGGAATGGCTGAAGAATTAAGGGCCGCAGGGTTGTT
>CAYSGL010000343.1:0-1764 GCA_964430725.1 uncultured Pseudobdellovibrionaceae bacterium | reverse complement strand
GAACGCCCTGAGAGCGGCGATGATACGCGCGCATGGGGACCGCCCTATCTTGAAGGCTCGACACAGGAAAGCGCCTATTACCTATCGGCCAACCGCAACAAAAAATCGGTCTGCGTCGATATTGCCACCCCTCAGGGACAAGAAATCATCCACGCCCTGCTGAAACAATCGGACATACTGGTTGAAAATTTTAAAGTGGGCTCCCTGGCGAAATACGGTCTCGACTACGAACAGATAAAATCGCGTTACCCAAAATTAATCTATTGCTCGATTACGGGGTTCGGACGCGAAGGGCCGCTCGCGCGCGAACCGGGTTATGATTTTATCGCGCAAGCTATGGGCGGCATGATGAGTGCGACCGGTGAACCGGACCGCGAGCCAGTGAAAGCAGGCGTTGCCGTGAGTGACGTGATGAGCGGCCTTTATGCCGTTATTGGTATTCTTGCCGCGCTGCAATCCGGTAAAGGGCAGCATGTCGATATCTCCTTACTGAACGTCACGCTGGCGGGCATGACCAACCTCGCCCAGTATTATCTGACCAGCGGCACACCGGCCATGCGTTACGGCAACGCCCATTCAACAATTGTTCCCTATCAATGCTTCAAAGCACAAGACGGCTATATAGTCATTGCGGTAGGCAATGATTCGCAGTTTCGAAAATTCGCGCAAGCGCTAGGCGCGGCAGATTGGAGCAGTGATGAGCGCTTTGCGACCAACAGCGCGAGAGTCCGCCATCGCGCCGTTCTCGTCCCGTTGATCGAAGCGGCGTTAGTCCAAAAGACAGTGAGCGCGTGGACCGACCTGTTCCGCAGCATTGATGTGCCCGCCGGTCCCGTCAACACGATGGATCAGGCCTTTGCCGAAGAACAGGTTCAGGCGCAACAAATGCAAATAGACATGGACGGCATCGCCCTTGTTGGCAGTCCGCTCAAACTCTCCGAAACACCTGTATCATATCGGGTGCCGCCACCGCGCCTAGGACAACATACAGACGATATTCTCGCCGGCCTTGGCTATACCGCAGCGCAGATTGCCGCCTTTCGCCGCGACAAAATCATCTAGCCCTTGCATCTCGCTTCCACCCGCGCCTATAGTTTCTTTTGATGAGCTTTTTTCACAAAAAACCGACAGAGTCTTTTCGTTCCCGTGACTTGACAGGGATCGACCAGCTATCGCGTGACGACATCCTGACCATTCTGGAGCGTGCCGAAGATTACGCACAACGCCTTGAACGCGGAAACTTCCAGTCCGATTTATTGCGCGGCAAGGTTATTCTGACCCTGTTCTTCGAGGATTCCACCCGGACCCGCACCTCGTTCGAAATCGCAGCAAAACGCCTCGGTGCAGAAGTTGTCCACTGGGATGTCAAAACAAGCTCCGTCAGTAAAGGGGAGAGTTTCGCCGATACCATTCAAACGCTTGGTGCGATGAAGCCCGATGCCGTTGTTATTCGCCACAGTGAATATGGCGCACCGCTCACCGTCGCCCAGATGGTTGATTGCCCCGTCATCAACGCAGGGGACAGCTGGCGCGAACACCCGACGCAGGCCTTGCTCGATGCACTGACTTTACGCCGTCACTTTGGTGTGCTGGACGGCTTGCGCGTGGCCATATGCGGCGATATCGCCCACAGCCGCGTTGCCGCATCCAATATGATTTTGCTGCGGAAACTGGGCATAGAGGTGCATGTTGTCGCACCGCCAGCCCTGATGCCCGAAACCTTCCCCGCTGAAGATATCCGGACATTCGATACTCTGGAAGAGG
>CAYSGL010000342.1:0-1788 GCA_964430725.1 uncultured Pseudobdellovibrionaceae bacterium | reverse complement strand
ATTGCGTTTGCGTGGGAGCTGGTATCCAAAAACTTCGGTATGCCCAAAGACAAACTGCTGGTCACCGTCCACACATCGGATGAAGAGGCAGCCTCCATCTGGACAAAAGTGGCCGGTTTTTCCGATGATAAAATCATCCGTATTCCGACCGACGATAATTTCTGGCAGATGGGCGATACCGGGCCGTGCGGTCCGTGTTCGGAAATCTTCTACGATCAGGGTGACAAACTGCAAGGCGGTCCGCCGGGGTCGCCTGATGAAGACGGCGACCGCTTCCTTGAATTCTGGAATCTCGTTTTCATGCAGTTCGAACAGGAACCTGGTCCTGATGGTAAGCCGATCCGCAAACCACTGCCTAAACCATCCATTGATACGGGGATGGGGCTCGAGCGTATGGCCGCCCTCATGCAGGGCAAAACCTCTAACTACGATATCGACTTGTTGCGCTCGATCATCGAACATTCGGCCGACCTGACAGGCGTGAACCCCGATGGCGCGCAAGCGGCCTCGCACCGCGTGATCGCCGACCATTTGCGTTGTGCTTCGTTCCTGCTCGCCGATGGGGTGATGCCCTCCAACGAAGGGCGCGGTTACGTGCTCCGCCGCATCATGCGTCGTGGTATGCGCCATGCGCACCTGCTCGGCGCACAAGAACCGTTGATGTACAAACTCTTCCCGACATTGCTCGGCATGATGGGCGAAGCCTATCCTGAATTGAAGCGTGCCGAAGGCCTCATCACTGAAACGCTCAAGATGGAAGAAACGCGGTTCAAGAAAACGCTCGATCGCGGGTTGAAAATGCTCGACGACGAAGCGGCGCGCGTGAACAACAACACGCTCCCCGGCGATGTCGCCTTCAAACTCTACGACACTTTCGGTTTCCCCATCGACCTCACCGCCGATGCGCTGAAAGCCAAAGGTATCGCCGTCGATATGGATGGCTTCAACAAAGCCATGGAAGAACAAAAGGCGCTCGCGCGTAAAAGCTGGGCGGGTTCGGGCGATACCGGCACGCAAAAACTCTGGTTCGATCTGCTCGACCAGTTTGGGGCGACCGAGTTCCTTGGTTACGAGCGCGAAAATTCCGAAGGCAAAGTGCTTGCTATTATCAAGGAAGGTCAACTTGTTGACTCTCTCAAAGATGGCGAAGAAGGCCAGATCATTGTCAACCAGACGCCGTTCTATGGCGAAAGCGGCGGTCAGGTCGGTGATACCGGCGTGTTTCTGACCGATGCGGGCGATAGCTTCACCGTGACGGACACGAAAAAAATGCTCGGCAAACTCTTCGTGCATCTCGGCAAAGTCACCAAGGGCTCCATTGAAACGGGCGAGGGGGTGGAATGCCGCGTCGATGCAAAACGTCGTTCTGCTATCAAGGCGAACCACTCCGCCACACACTTGTTGCACGAAGCGCTGCGCCGTGTCCTCGGCGACCATGTTGCACAGAAAGGCTCGCTGCAGGATGCAACGCGCACACGCTTTGATATCTCGCAACCTGTGGCCATTACCGCCGATCAGCTGAAAACGGTCGAACAAATCGTCAATGATCAGGTTCGCGCCAACACCGATATCGTGACCCGCGTCCTGCCGCTCGAAGATGCGATGGACTCCGGTGCGCGTGCGCTGTTCGGCGAAAAATACGACGACGAAGTCCGTGTTGTGTCGATGGGTACGCAAACCAATGGTGAAAACCATGTATTTTCTGTCGAGTTATGCGGCGGAACGCACGCCAAACGCACGGGCGATATCGGCCAGACGGTCCGCCTTTCCGGCTGGTGCCACCGCATC
>CAYSGL010000341.1:0-1814 GCA_964430725.1 uncultured Pseudobdellovibrionaceae bacterium | reverse complement strand
CCTGTTTTCAACCCGCCGGATGTCACTGTTTTCCGGGCGGGTTGAAAACAGGGAAGGCAACAAACAGCGCGAAAAAATACGGCGCACACAATACAGGAATAAAGCGCGGCCAAGAGAGAACAGCCGCCCGACCGACAACAAAAACAAAACAGGACGGACACACACACCATACGAGGTCATTACAACAGAATTTCAAGTTTCGTTTACCGGTGAGGAGCCGGGCATCTTGCCCCGATGATCTCACCTCCCGCGCTCCAACATCATGGGCCGGTAAACGGATTGTCCCCTGGCCGCTGGGTAGAAATACCCGGCGGCTTTTTTTGTGTTCATGGCATCCTTGCGCCGGGTTGCAGTGCGTAGCCATAGCGCAGTGGAGGTGCAGTGGGGGGCTCAGTGGGGGCACAATAGCTATTGTGCCCCCATCGCCTCCCCATCGCCTCTGCTCCCATCGCCGCCCGATGGCGGCTTTTTTTTGCCGCAAAGCTGGGCTAAGGTAGAGCAACTTGATCAAAAGGGGCCTTGAGCGATGCGTTTATTCTTTTTCACCTTGTTTTCCGCGATGCTGATCGCTGCACCGCTTTCACATGCGCAGACAGCCAAGGAGGTCGAGGTCAAACCGGAAAAAAACAATCCCGTTCAGGAATGGATGGCGGCGGAAAACAAGCTGATCGATACATTGAACCGCGAAGGTAAGGAGCGGTTCCTGATCATGCGCAACAAGCACAGCGTCGTGCGCGCCGTCAAGGTGGTGGAGCGCGATGTCGGCAATGCGGTCAAAGCGTGCGGCAAAGCCAACCCCGCCATGAAAGAGGCGATGAACGGGCGATATAAAGAGTGGCAAAACGCGATCAAGCCAATCTTGAAAGATGCACAAAAATTCATGGACAAGGAAGTTAAAGAACAGCAGATGGTCTATCCGTCCGATTTCAAACATCTGATGACATTGAACGACAAAGCGTATGAATACACCGAAAAACAGGTCGTCAAGGAAGTCGTCACCAGCAAGGAAGCGTGCGAGGGATTGTTGAAAAGTATGGATCGCACCGAAGATCAGCTGGTCCAGCTGTTACAGGAAATCCTGATACCGGAAAACGTTATCCGCGAACGGTCGCAGGATAACGGATAGCCGTATGAAAATCCTTCAGGTCATGGCCGGAGCCAAACATGGCGGCGCGGAAACCGCGTTCGTCGATACGTGTCTTGCCCTGCATGACGCGGGAGAAGACATCGAAGTCGTGACCCGCGCGCATGACGAACGCGTCCCGCGCCTGACACAGGCGGGTATTCCGGTTCATACACTTCCCTTTGGCGGACGGCTGGATGTTTTTTCGTCGTGGAAGCTGGCATCAATCATCAAACGGTTCCAGCCCGTCATTGTGCAGACATGGATGGGACGCGCCACGCAAAAAACACCGAACTGGTCGGCCCTGAACACGCCGCAGCGCTATCTGGTGGTGGCGCGGCTGGGCGGTTATTACGCCCTGCGCAATTTCAAATCGGCGGATTATTTCGTCGCCAACACACCCCATTTGAAAGACTATATTGCGCAAGGGGGCATCAAGGCGGACCGCATCCGGCACATCAATAATTTCGCCCCCGCCCCCGAAGCGGAAAGCACGCCGCCGATTGTCCGCGCGGATATGGACACGCCCGATGATGCCACGGTTTTATTGGCGCTGGCGCGGTTGCATCCGGTCAAGGGGCTGGACGTTCTGATCCGGTCCGTTGCGGGCCTGCCCGATATGTATGTGCGGATTGCCGGTGAAGGCGATGAGCGCGCCGCGTTGCAGGCGCTGGCCGCGCAGGAAGGCGTG
>CAYSGL010000340.1:0-1831 GCA_964430725.1 uncultured Pseudobdellovibrionaceae bacterium | reverse complement strand
GAACGCGATTATCGGTACGCAGGAAAGTACCGAGCGCATGCTGATGAAGGCGGGCATGAATTCGGATAAAATCGAAGCCATCATGGAAGAAATTCGCGGCCCCGCCGGTCGGACCATGTGGGAAAAACTGACCAACGTCAACGAAGAAACGCTCGCTAATTTCCTGCAAAAAGAATACCCGCAAACCGTCGCCGTCGTCCTGTCTAAAATTTCCACCGACCATGCAGCAAAGGTTATGGCGATGTTGCCCGAAGGCTTTGCCATGGAGGTTATAAACCGTATGCTGCGCATGGAAGCGGTGCAAAAAGAAGTGCTGGAAGATGTCGAGCGCACACTGCGCACCGAGTTCATGTCAAATCTGTCAAAAGCACAGCGCCGCGATGCCCATGAATTAATGGCCGAAATATTCAATAATCTGGACCGCGCCGTCGAAGGCAAATTCATGGAAGCACTGGAAAAATCTACGCCGGATTCGGCGGAAAAAATCCGCTCGCTCATGTTCACATTCGAAGACCTGCTCAAGCTCGATCCCGCCGGCATCCAGACATTGATCCGCGCCTGCGATAAAGACAAGCTGCCGACCGCCCTCAAGGGTGCGACGGATGCACTGCGCGATCTGTTCTTTGCCAACATGTCCGAGCGGGCCGGAAAAATTATGAAAGAAGACATGGCCGCCATGGGGCCTGTCCGCCTCAAAGATGTCGAAGAAGCACAGCAATATATCGTTCAGATAGCCAAAGACCTGGAGAATCGCGGCGAAATAACCATCTCCTCTGGTGCGGAAGAAGACGAGTTGATCTATTAAGATGGATAATGCACGTAAAGATCCCAACAAAAGCGACCGCAAGTTCTTTTTCGATCTGCATGATTTCGACGTAGCCGACAGCGGCCCGAACACTCCACCGCCGCCAGCCGTCTATAGCCAGGAAGAGCTTGAAGCCGCGCGTACCATCGCCCATGAGCAAGGGCATCAAAAGGGCCTGAATGAAGCCAATGCCAGTCGCGAGCAGAAAATCACACAACTGGTCCAGCAAATCTCGACGCAGTTCGCAACCCTCTTTGCCGCCGAGCAGGAGCGCGAAAGCCGGTTTGAAGAAGATGTCATCGCGTTGGTCGTGCAAAGCCTCGACAAGCTGTTTCCCAGTTTAAGCGAACGCCTTGGCCCCTATGATATGCAACAGGCCGTTTCACGCGTTTTGAAAACCGTCAGCGACAAGAGTGAGATTACCATCCGTGTCGCTCCCGACTTCGTCGCTGATATTGAAGCGATCGTCGCCCCGATCCGGGACAAGGACATCAACCCGCCAAATTTTCATATTTTGGGGGATGCGTCGCTTTCTGCCGGGGATTGCCTGATTGATGACAATGGCTTTCATGAGAGGATCGTCCGCCAGGGCGACCAATGAGGAAATGAAGGTCTCCTGCTGGGACATGAAGTCATCGGGATAGGTGATGTGCTGGATCATACCGCCGGCTTTAACGCTGCCGTAGGCGGCGATGAGGGCCTCGGCGCCCCGCAGGTCGTCTTCGGACTGGGAGACTGTACCGGTTACCACGCCGATATGGAACTTGGCCTTGGCCTGGGCGAACACATCAGCTCCGGCGAAGATGAAGGCCAGCGCCAGCAGTATGGCGGTGAGCTTCGTAAGCTTTTTCATAAAACCTCCTGTTGAAATGAGTGCCACGAAAATGGCTTTATCATTGTACACCTCATCGAAAACTAGTCAAGTAAATCAAAGATGTATACAATGGACTACGATGAAAATCCCACTGAAGCGCTTTACCGACGAGTTTTACTTTTACTCCAGCCAGCTCGTGGTCTTTTTCATCG
>CAYSGL010000339.1:0-1845 GCA_964430725.1 uncultured Pseudobdellovibrionaceae bacterium | reverse complement strand
GCCCCAAATTTTCCTGCGCATGGGTAAATTGCGAAAACAATAAAAAGGCCGCAATGCTGGCCGTTATACCGCCGAGCAATCCGGCCCATGTTTTATTCGGTGAAATGCGCGGGGCCATTTTCGGCCCGCCCATCATGCGCCCCGCTCCATACGCGCCGATATCCGTGGCCCATATCGCCAACAGCAAGGCAAAAACCGGCATCGGCCCCATTTCACGCAACAACACGAATGACGTCATGGCAACGGCCAGATACGCAACGATAAAAGGCGCCAGCACCAATCCCCATTTGGTATGCATGGCCAGTGTCAACCCTTCGTAAACGGCAACAGAAAACGTAATCAGGACAAGCCCCCAGAAAGGCCAGCCGCCAAGCCATACGACATACAGAACGGCGGGGGCCAGAACAGCAGCCGAGGCAATGCGTTTCAGCAGGTCTGGTGAAAGCGTCATTGCCCGCCTTGGCCTTTCAAGGTGCCAAAGCGCCGATCCCGGCTTTGATAATCAAGAATGGCGGCTTCCAGATCGGCTTTGCAAAAATCCGGCCACAGCGTGTCGGTATAGATAAACTCGGTATAGGCGCACTGCCAGAGCAGGAAATTTGAAAGACGCTGCTCGCCGCTCGTCCGGATCAGGATATCGGGGTCCGGAATATCGCCGGTCATTAAATGTGATGCAAAAAATTCTTCGGCTGTTTCAAAGGACGCATCGCGCCCCTCCAGAATACATTGATGGGCAAAATCGGCGGCCGCCTGTAAAATATCCTGCCGCCCCCCGTAATTCAGGGCGATAACCAGATTCAGGCCGTCATTATATTTTGTTAAAGTTTCGGCATTTTCGATCAGATCAACAATGTCTTCTTTCAGTTCGCGGCGCGAGCCGATAACACGCAGGCGCACATTGTTTTTATGCAGCTCTGCTGTTTCAGAGCGTAAATAAATACGCAGCAGACGCATCAGCTCGCCGATTTCCTCGGCAGGCCGCGCCCAGTTCTCAGATGAAAACGCAAATAATGTCAGATACCCAATCCCCATATCGCCGGCGGCGCGCACGATACGCTTGCACGCCTCGACACCTTGATGATGTCCCGCCGTACGTGGCAGGCCACGCGCCTGCGCCCATCGCCCGTTGCCATCCATGATGATGGCGATATGGTTGGGTTGCGACGTCATCAGACGGTCATAATCTCTTTTTCTTTATCGGCCGCAAGCGCGTCGATTTTCTTGATGTACTCATCGGTCAATTTCTGCACCTCATCGGATGCCCGCTTGGAGTCATCTTCCGATCCGCCGTCATCCTTGATCTTTTTGGCCTGATCCATGCCGTCCTTGCGGATGTTGCGGATCGAGACTTTCGCGGCTTCGGTATATTGACCGGACACCTTGACCAGCTCCTTGCGGCGCTCTTCGTTGATTGGCGGAATCGGCACGCGGATCAGCGAACCTTCGGCTTGCGGATTAAGGCCCAGACCGCTTTCGCGGATGGCCTTTTCAACCGCCTTTGTGTTGCTCATATCCCAGACCTGAACGGTCAACAGGCGCGGTTCCGGCACGCCAACCGTAGCCACTTGCGCCAGCGGCATTTTCGAGCCGTAAACCTCGACCACCACGGGGTCCAGCATGCTGGTTGATGCCCGTCCCGCGCGCAGGCCCGCATATTCTTTTTTCAATGTTTCCAGTGCGCCATCCATCCGGCGCGTCAAATCTGCCTTGTCCATCAGTTTTTCCTTTTTTGTTACTTTTTATATGAGCCGCTATCAGACGGCGCTATCGGGCCGTGACGAACGACAAAAAGTTGCGTTGCCTCGTGTGCAAACCCTCTCATAGCTTCTTGAAATACGGTTTTAA
>CAYSGL010000338.1:0-1845 GCA_964430725.1 uncultured Pseudobdellovibrionaceae bacterium | reverse complement strand
AGAATTGCCGATACCGCCAATTTTCGCGGGCGGTTGAATGAGTATGATTTTGATATGGTTCTATATTTCTGGCTCTCGACCCTGTCGCCGGGAACCGAGCAATATTTATACTGGAGCTGCGAATCAGCCGACATCAAGGGACGGTGGAATTATGCCGGCATATGCGATTCAGAGATTGACCGCCTGTCACGCTCCATCGCCGATGCCCGTACCCGGGCGGATTTAAAGGCCCATACCCACGCGCTAGACCGGCTGTTAATGGCGGGGCACTATTTTGTGCCGCTTTATTACAATGATCAGGACTTTGTGGCCTATGATAGCCGCCTGAAAAGGCCGGAAACCGTCCCTCTCTATGGCATGGTGATAGAAAGCTGGTGGTCGGGCGAATAAGGAATTTTGCACACGGCCCCCTTTATGGTTTAATACGGGTCAGGTTTGACGAATGTAAGGTGTCTTATGAAGCGGTCTTTTGCGATTTTGGGTGTTTCTTTGGTGGTTCTCGCCGGTTGTGCGCAACAGGAAAAAAGGCCGGATCTTGACCGCGCCGATTACTGGCAACGCGCGCAAACATCCAGCGCCCTGCACCTGCAAGGCCCCAAGGCGCAACAACAGCTCCATATCGATATTGCGAACTGCACCAACGAGATTCGCGAAGTACGCCGCCTTGAGCGCGTGCGCGCCGCCATCCCCGCCGATCAGGTAGGGGCCGGTACCCTTGATGCGTGGGAAACGCCGGAGCGCGATGGATATCTGCGCACCGAACATCACCAGTACCATGATTTTGAAACCTGCATGCAGTATAAGGGATGGCAACGCACTGCATATTTGCCGCATGACGAGGTGAATAAAGCCAACCGCGATTACGTGCGCCAACAGCAAAAACGTAAGACCGGCGCGGAACGCGACAGGGAAAACGTCACGTCCGTCCATGTCAAATCACAAGACCGCGCGCCGTACGAAAATCTAAATAATTGAGCGTATTGCCGCCTTGACCGTTTCTACGGTGAGACTGCCCATCAGGGTGCCGCACGTGCGCGAGCTGTACCCCTCATAGTCCGTTAATTCATCATATGTTTCCGGCGTCTGGACATAGGCGCAATGCCCCCCCCATGGCCGGTAGAGATGCGGATAGCTGGGACCGAACAGGCCAAGCGTTTTTACGCCGGATGCCGCCGCCGCATGCATTAAACCGGAATCGTTGCCGATAAAGAAATCACAGCGCGCAATAGCCGCCGCCGCCTCTGCCGGTGATCCTTTGGCAATCCCGTCAATCCGGCGCTCGGGCGGCACACTCTCCAGCACTGGGCGCGCCTGTGCCTCTTCCCCTGGCGCGGCGAAGACCGCCACGCGTGCGCCGGGCATTAATCCGTTGGAGGCGGTAATCCATTGAACCACCTCGATAAAGCGATCCGCCGGCCATGTCTTGCCAGCCCAGTTCGCCGCAGGGCCAACGCCAAGCACAGGCCCCTGTCCGCCTATCAAACTATCGGCAAAGCCATTCTGTTCTTGCGTAAAATAAAGGCCGGGCGCGGGAATATCGGACAGGCGCATCACCTGAGCATTTTGTTCGACCTTGTGCTTTGTTTCATCGATATGTCTGCCGAAAATGTAGCGTTTATTCGCCCGGATCAGGCGAGAGACAGCCGAGTTGCGTAAATCGACAACAATGTCCCAACGGGTGCCGATGGCAGCCTGCCACAAATCAATCCAGTGGCCATGATGCGGCCTTTTGACCATCGGAATAATGCGCTCCACATTGGGAAACCCTTCAAACAAGCTGGCGCACAGCTTGCCGCAGGCGACCGTGACGCGCGCATCGGGATAGGCGCGGCCCATATAATCGAG
>CAYSGL010000337.1:0-1858 GCA_964430725.1 uncultured Pseudobdellovibrionaceae bacterium | reverse complement strand
CCTGCCGTCAACTGAACTTCCCAGATATAGGTTTCATAAACGACCATGGCCGTATTCGCGCGCAAGCGCTGAAAATACCGCTCGGCCAATGTCGCCGTCCGCTGGCTGGCCGTGTATACGATGGTACGGGTTGCCGTATCCACGATCGGCGACGCGCCGATAATCGCAGCAAGGCCAGCAGCAACATTCGTCAGATAGTCAGGATTATTTCCACCACTACCACTTTCCGAATTTGTGTTGGCCGATGCACCAATTGGCGGCAGGGTAACAGTAAAGGCCTGCAGTTCCTTGACAATTAATGTTCCGTCTTCATGGGAGCAATAAAGATTGGCCAGGGAGCAGACACGGCGTATCACCTTGCCCAACTCGCCGCGCAGATTGGCGACGGTGATACGCTGTTCCATCGCCGCATTGGTTTCAAAAGCCAGGCCGATATCGTAATCCGCCAATATCAGTTGCAACGCCCCCGCCAGTGTTTCATTACGCAATTCGAATGGACCGACCATTTCATAGGGAAGCGGATCGTCCTGCGCGATTTCAGGAACAAGGATATCGTCCCCCAAAGGCAGGTACATGACGCTGTCAGGCACCTCATTGACGGCACGCGTGCGGGGACGCGCAGAGGTTGGCGTCGGAACACTGGTATTACGAGCGCTGGGCACATCAACCATCGCACACGATCCCAGCGAGAGCCCCGCCAGAGAGACTGCCGTTAAAAAGACCATCCGGCAAATAACCAATTTGGACAAACGCATTCCTATACCCCTTTTCGGTAGGTCCGGATGGTTTTTTCAACCGTTTTCATCAACCGCTCCTTTTGTACCGGCTTGATCAGAACAGCCGACACCCCCCACTTATTTGCCTGTTCCAGCAAATCCGCCGTGCTGTCGCCCGTCACAAACACAACGGGGATTGTAACATTCAAGCCTCTGATCGTCCTAACAAATTCAAAGCCGTCCACAGGCTTCATGCGCACATCAACCATCGCCAGCCCGAATTCATATTTCTCGAGCATCTGCAAGGCTTCGTCGCCGTCACTTGCCTCGACAACGCCATAACCGGCATCTTTCAAAAATTTGGCGATCTGCATGCGCACAAAGGCATTATCTTCCGCGAGAAGAATCAACTCATTGTGGGCAGGCTCGGCAGGAATCATGGACAATTTGGGCGGCTCAAGGAAAAGATTGGAAAAAGAATCACTATGATTTACCGTAAAGGAACGTTGCGTCGCACGCAATAATCCTCACACCCGACCCACCTGAAGATGATAGTCATTGTATTAATATCCATATTATTTTTCTCCCTCGCTCTGCTTGGTCTTCTGGCCGCGATCGACCTGCGGGAACGCCTGTTGCCCAATAAATATGTCTTTCCTTTTGCCGCTCTTGGCCTTGTGTTTCATCTGCTAACGCAATTCGAGATACTCTCCGCGAGTATGATCGCCCTTGGCGCGCTGACAGGCTATGGCTCATTATGGCTGATCCGCTTTGCGGCCAACCGGCATTATGGACAGGATTCTTTAGGGTTGGGCGATGTCAAGTTGATGGGGGCGGCGGGTTTGTGGCTTGGGCTGGACGGGGTATTATTCGCCCTGACAATCGGAGCATTCGCCGGCGTCCTACACGGAATAGGCTATGCATTGTGGATTGCCTTGCGCGATCGACAACGCCCCTCTTTTCATAAACTGATGATCCCTGCCGGCCCCGGATTTATCGTCGGCATCGTGCTGGTCGGTGCCTGGCTGTTTACGCCTTATCTATCGGAGTGGTTTTATGGCTTTGGCGCTTGAGGGAATTCGCGTTCTGGATTTGAGCCGCGTGCTGGCAGGGCCGGCCGCCACCCAGATATTGGGTGATCT
>CAYSGL010000336.1:0-1866 GCA_964430725.1 uncultured Pseudobdellovibrionaceae bacterium | reverse complement strand
CCTTTCAGGCTATGCGCCGTTTCAGCCAGTCCATCCATATCCTGCGTCTTCGCCGCAACGCTTAATTCAGTGATGAGGGAATCCGACATGTCGATAAACAGCTTCAGCATCGTGATGGCATCGTCATCAAAATCGCCCATTTGCGCAATGATGGCTTGCCTGTCGATTGAACGCAAAGTCGCCGGATTTTCGTTTTCTTGCCCCTTGGTTGACATTGCCTGTCCGTCTTTTAGTAACCCCCAGCGGATCAACAGACGCTTGAAGTGGCCGAGCGATACAGGTTTGAGAAGGCATTCGTCGAACCCGTGTTCCATATAGACCTGCCGCTGTGCCATCTGGACATCGGCGGTCAGCGCGATAATCGGAAAATGACGGTTTAGAGTCTGGTCATCCGAACGGATGGCGCGGACGACATCGTATCCATCCATTCCCGGCATATGCAGGTCGGTAAATAAAATTCCGTATTTGCCGCTGCGGACCGCATCAAGCGCCTGAATACCGTTCTCGACGAAGGTTGCCTCTACGCCAAGCTTATCCAGTTGGCGTTTGAGTACATCGCGGACGCTTGCCGTGTCCTCTGCGATAATCAACCGGCGCGGGCCGCCGCCTTCTTCCATCTGGTGAACTTTGGTGGCGGCATCCTGAACCGCCTCGCCCAGACCAATCCGGCTAGCGGGCTTGGTCAGATATGCCACGCCCAATGTGCTTAAGGTATGCTGTAATCCGATATCGTCGCGTGCTGTGTACAATATTAACCCCATAAAGGGCCGGATATCCATCGTCTGCCGGATCAGGTCTATACCCTCACCGTCGGGAAGGCCCTGATCGAAGATGCCGACATCAAATGGTCGCCGCTTAATCAAGGACAAGGCGTCATGCATCGTTGTACAATGTTCAACGGTGGCTCCCATCGAGCGCAGGGTTTTTTGTATCTCTCTGGCCGCCAGCGGATGTGCTTCGACCGACAGGATCGATATGCCATCCAATTTCGGCAGATCGAGAATTTGTGCATCGGTATCGACCGGCTCGGTCGGTATTTCGAACCAGAATGTCGACCCTTTCCCTTCGATACTCTCCACACCAATCCGGCCTCCCATTAACTCCACTAGCTTTTTTGAAATGGAAAGGCCAAGCCCCGTCCCGCCATATTTGCGCGCGGTGCTGTTATCGGCTTGCGAAAATGGCTGGAACAGTTTTTGGGTCGCTTCCGCACTCATACCGATGCCGGTATCGATAATTTCAAAGCGCAGACCGATGCCGTTTTGCGGCGGCGTTATATGGGCCGTATCGGTGCTGATGCGAAGGGTAATGGTGCCTGCCTTGGTAAATTTGATCGCATTGCCTGCCAGATTAATCAAAATTTGCCGCAGACGTTTCGGGTCACCGACGACAACCGATGGTACATCTTGATGAACGTCATCACGCAAGGCGACATCGCGTCCTTGCAGCTTGACTTCCAGCGCTTCAATAACGCCACGGCATAAGGTGCGGACCGGGACCTCGAAATAATCCAGTTCCATCTGGTCGGCATCCATCTTGGCAAAATCCAGAACGCTATCGAGTATTTCCAGCAAGCTGCTGGCTGATTGCTTCGCGGTTCGCGCCATTGCCTGAATATCGGCCGGCGGATTTTCCATCTCGATCATTTCCAACAGGCCAAAAACGCTTTGCATCGGCGTGCGCATCTCGTGGCTCATTGTGGCCAGAAAATTCGATTTTGTTTCGGCCAGCGCTTCCGCTTGCCGGATTTCTGCTTTCAGATCGGAAATCATCATCAAATAAAGAATGAAATGATCTGTTTCCTCGCGAACCAGAATTTTCAACCATTGTCCATCCATCGGTAAAATAGCGCTATGGGGGGGCGTT
>CAYSGL010000335.1:0-1870 GCA_964430725.1 uncultured Pseudobdellovibrionaceae bacterium | reverse complement strand
AAAGCCTCAAAAGCGCTAAATTGATGTTCGGTTATTCCGTGTTTTATTTATTCGCATTGTTTTTGGGAGTGATGATCGATGCCGCTCAGTGACATCCACAAAAAGAAACGTATCAAGAATTTCCTGTTTCTGGGCATGATCGCCGCATGGGTGGCATTGATCTGGGCCATTACCATGATCAAGATGGCCAATGGTTGAATATCCGCACTATAAACCGGACTGCGTGCTGATCACCGGCGCGTCCGGCGATTTCGGCAAAGCTTTCGCGCGGCGGTTTTCGGCGTTGGGCTGCAAGCTTGTCCTGCATGGCCGCGATGCCAAGAAAATCGAGGCGCTTCAAAAAGAATTGGGCGGCGACACGCACGCTATTATTTTTGACATGGCCGATAAAGAGGCGATGAAAACCGCCATCGATACGTTACCGGATGATTTTCAGCAAATCGACTTGCTGATCAACAACGCGGGCCTCGCGCTTGGCCTTGATAAGGTGCACGAGGCCGATCTGGAGGATTGGGAACAGATGGTCAATGTCGATGTGCTGGGCCTGATCCGCATGACACGATTTGTCATCGAAGGCATGGTAGCGAGTAAACGCGGCCATATCATCAATATCGGTTCGACCGCCGGCAATTATCCCTATATGGGCGGCAATGTGTACGGCGCATCGAAAGCATTTGTCAAACAATTCAGCCTGTCGGTGCGCGCCGATCTGGTCGGAACGAATGTGCGCATGACCAATCTGGAACCGGCACAGGTGGAAACACAATTTTCCACGGTGCGCTTCAAGGGGGACGAAGCGCGGGCAAAGGCCGTCTATGCCAACACAAAATCCCTGATGCCCGAGGATGTCGCCGAGGCCGCTGTATGGGCCGCCACCTTGCCGGCGCATGTGAATATCAACCGCATGGAGATCATGCCCACCATGCAATACCCCGCAGGGCTGGCGGTCGAGCGGCATGGATAAAAATACCAAGACTTTGGCCGCAGTGCTGGGCGTAGTGGTGGTAATGGTCGGTCTGGCCTTCGCCTCGGTGCCGCTGTATGACATGTTCTGCCGTGTCACGGGATTTGGCGGTACCACCATGCGTGCCGATGCGCCGCCGCCGACCGGCGAGATCATCGATCGCGATATCACTATCAAGTTCAACGCCGATACATCGCCCAACCTGCCGTGGGATTTCAAACCCGACCAGCACCAGATGACGGTTAAGGTCGGGCAGCAAGGCCTGATTTCCTATCTGGCGCATAACCGGCTGGCGACGCCCACCACCGGTACCGCCGTCTATAACGTCACGCCGGCCAAGGCGGGAAAATATTTCCACAAGGTTCAGTGCTTTTGTTTTGATGAACAGACGTTAATGCCGGGACAGGAAATGCACATGCCGGTCGCGTTTTACGTAGATCCGGCCATGGATAAAGACCGCAGCATGGATGACGTGCGCGTGATCACCTTGTCCTATACCTTTTTTCCCGCCGCCAGCGCCGAGCTTGATCAGGCCTTAGAAGAGTTTTACAATGCCCCGTAACCTGCTATAAGCAGGGCATTCAAACGGTTCTTTTTCAGGAATTTACCCTATGGCTGATCACGTCGAATACGGTTCCACCGGCAAACCCCACCCCTATCACCTTGTGCGCCCGTCCATCTGGCCGCTGGTGGCGTCGTTCGCAGGCGGCCTGCTGGCGCTGGGCCTGATTCTTTTCATGCATAAAGTCGAATGGGGCGCGTTTAACGTGGGCGTCAAAGGGCTTGTGCTCGGCGTAATGGCCGTCGCCGCCGTGATGTTTTTCTGGTGGCGGGATATTATTTTCGAAAGCGTCAAGGAAGGCGTTCACAACAAAATTACCGAGGTCGGGCTGCGGTTCGGCATGG
>CAYSGL010000334.1:0-1871 GCA_964430725.1 uncultured Pseudobdellovibrionaceae bacterium | reverse complement strand
GTTCGCTTTTACATGCGGGTTGATGCGCCCTTCGAAATTCCGGTTCCCCGACAGCACGCCCGCAACCGTCAAATCGCCCTGCGTCACCGCATTCGCAATCGGTTCGGGCAGCGGGCCGGAGTTACCGATGCACGTCGTGCATCCATACCCCACAAGGTTAAATCCGATGGCGTCCAGATGTTTGGAGAGGTCTGCTCTATCGAGATAATCGGTGACCACCTGTGATCCCGGTGCGAGCGATGTCTTCACCCACGGCTTGCGGTTGAGGCCCAGTTCATGCGCTTTCTTGGCCACCAGTCCGGCGGCCACCATCACCGAGGGGTTCGATGTGTTGGTGCACGACGTAATGGCGGCAATCACCACATCACCGTCTTTTAAATCATAATCGGTACCGGCAACCGCACTCGGTTTTCCTGTGGTGCCCAGCGCGATAAAATCGGACGCGGCATTGCTGAGCAGGATTTTATCCTGTGGACGCTTCGGCCCTGCAAGGCTCGGTTCGACATCATTCAAATCAAGGGCGAGCGTGTCGGTGAAGACGGGCTCGTGCCCTTCCTCGCGCCACATGCCCTGTTCTTTCGCGTATTGTTCGACCAGCTTGACGCGGTGCGGATCGCGGCCCGTAAAATTCAGATAACGGATGGTCTCATCATCAATCGGGAAGAAACCGCATGTCGCGCCATATTCCGGCGCCATATTCGCAATCGTCGCGCGGTCGGCGAGGCTCATATGCGCGATGCCGTCGCCGTAAAATTCGACAAACTTGTTCACCACACCTTTTTCGCGCAGCATCTGCGTAACGGTCAGCACAAGGTCGGTCGCGGTTGCGCCCTCTTTCAATTTGCCCGTCAGTTTAAACCCGATGACTTCAGGAATCAGCATCGAGACAGGCTGGCCCAGCATCGCGGCCTCGGCTTCGATCCCGCCCACGCCCCAGCCCAGAACGGCGAGGCCATTGATCATCGTCGTGTGCGAGTCCGTACCCACCAGCGTATCGGGATAGGCGATCTCCGCGCCGTTTTGATCTTTTTCCACCCAGACCGTTTGCCCCAGATATTCCAAATTCACCTGATGGCAAATTCCCGTTCCCGGCGGCACAACGCGGAAATTGTCGAACGCGCTCGCGCCCCAGCGTAAAAACTGGTACCGCTCAATATTTTGTTTAAATTCTTCTTCGACATTGTGTTGGAACGCCATTTGCGTGCCGAATTCATTGACCATGACCGAATGGTCGATGACCAGATCCACCGCGCACAGCGGATTGATTTTTTCAACATCCCCGCCCAGCGCAACGCTCGCCTCGCGCATCGCCGCCAAATCAACGACCGCAGGCACGCCCGTGAAATCCTGCATCAGCACGCGCGCCGGACGATACGCAATCTCCGCATCCGATTTTTTATTTTTTTGCCAGTCAACCACGGCCTGACAATGCGCCACGTTGACCGAACGCCCGTCTTCAAAGCGCAATAAATTCTCCAACAAAACCTTGAGCGTAAAGGGCAGCCTGTCGATATTGCCCAGCTGCGCCGCCGCCTCTTTCAACGAGAAATAGGCATAGTCCTTCCCGTCAACGGTAAGTGTCTTGCGGGTTTTCAGGGTGTCGTGGCCGGTGCGTGTCATGGAAATAGGACCTTTTTGGTTCTTTATGCTGTTGGTTTTAAAAGGAAAAGTGAACGCGAATGCTGTCAAGCATCCTATCATGCACCGGCATTGGATAAAAAGTGGTTAATGCGATTTTATGCGCGAATGCCGCAATATGGTAACGGGCCATCCCTATTCCTGCCACATTCGCGTGGCACGATTGAAGAATAAGGATTTCCTCCTCGTTTCGTAAGACAGACTGGTTGACCAGACCGTCAATCCTATAAAGG
>CAYSGL010000333.1:0-1884 GCA_964430725.1 uncultured Pseudobdellovibrionaceae bacterium | reverse complement strand
ATTTTGAGGGCATGGGTAAGGAGATCGGTTCGATCGGCAATATTACCGGTGCGCGGGCGCTGGCGGTGCTGGGCGACAACATTACAACCGACCACATCTCGCCGGCCGGTTCGATCAAGAAAGACTCACCCGCCGGTCATTATCTGATGGAAAACGGCGTGGCGGTTGCGGACTTCAATTCTTACGGTTCGCGACGGGGCAACTATGAAGTGATGATGCGCGGCACGTTCGCCAACATCCGCATCAAAAACGAAATGCTCGACAATGTCGAAGGGGGGATGACCAAATATATCCCGACCGGCGAGCAGATGAGCATTTACGACGCATCCATGAAATATCAGGCCGAAGGCACGCCGCTGGTCGTGTTCGCGGGCAAGGAATACGGCATGGGATCAAGCCGCGACTGGGCCGCGAAGGGCACGAATTTGCTCGGCGTGAAAGCCGTGATCGCGGAAAGCTTCGAGCGGATTCACCGATCGAACCTCGTCGGCATGGGCGTTCTGCCGTTGGTGTTCAAGGACGGGCAAACGCGCCAGAGCCTGAAGATCACCGGTGAAGAAACATTCGATATCACAGGTATTTCCGACGAGACCAAGCCCTTGCAGGATGTGACGCTGACGATCACCCGCCAGGATGGTTCCAAGGAAAGCCATGCGCTGCTCTGCCGTATCGACACGCTCGACGAAGTCGATTACTTCAAGAACGGCGGCATTTTGCACTATGTGCTGAGAAGTCTGGCGGGTTAAGTGATCACTTCTATGGAGCGGGCGGCGCGGCTTTTTCCCAGATATCCGGTCGCTCTCTTACAATATGATCGGTAAGCGTAATGAATGTGCGGGGCAGCTCTTTGCCGAGTATCCCGTTTTGTAAGGCCGCATAGAGACGATCCCAATATGTTTGATTGTGCAGCGGGCCATGGCTGATAGGGGAGCGATCCTGACTATAGGGAGCGTTCCCTGTCGCGCGAACAAAAGCGGCTACTGTTTCCATGGCCATTGTTTGTTTTCCCTTCCATTTCAGTCCTTGGGAAAAACGTGCGCGCAGTTCATCTATGGGTGTGGTCACCAGATCGGCGATTTGCCCGGTCCATTGCTCACGATCATAACAGCGGACAATAAAGGCGCTGTGGTCTTGAACGGTTAAAAAGCGATGGAAATTTTGTGTTTCTTTACCGAAGGGGCGCGGGGCCTTTAGAACAAAGCTGGTATCAGGGCGCTGAGGACAGGCGAGTATCTGATTTGTTTCTTTATTTGCGGTCACGATTTCTAGAACGAAAAAGCCCGACCTTTGCTGTTTGGGATCATCGCTCAAAGCTTCCGTATATAGCAACATGTTTGCAGGGCTGATGCCTAGCGGGGTGAAGGCATCGACCAGCCAACCCGCATCGGGCATGTTCGTGCTGTTGCTGTGTGGATAAGACGCATGTACACGCTCCCGGCGTATAGTCAATGGCCAGCCGTTCAGCGGGTGCTCAACTGTAACATGAGATATATGATCAATTTGCGACATAAGGCGGAATATAAATATAGGTATAACAATATGTCAATATAATAACGGAATTAGAGCGGTGGGTTGTCTAAGCCGTTTTACTGTCTTCCGCGTCGTCCGCCGGGGGTTTGAGGAATTTGGCGGCGGCAAGTTCGGCTTCCCCGATCTGGCGTTGAAAGTCGGGGCGCTCTGGCCGGTAGGTGACGGAAAAATCCTTGTCGAACTGGATACAGGCGCGATTGAGCGCGCCAACGCGCTTGGTCGCCCGTTCCATCCGGCGGTAGTCGTCGGAGAATTTTTCGATCATTTTCAGCGCATATTTGCGGTTCAACAGTCCAACCTGAAAGGCGAGCTGGATCGCTTCCAGATAGGCGGCGCAAATAGACAGGACGGTCG
>CAYSGL010000332.1:0-1912 GCA_964430725.1 uncultured Pseudobdellovibrionaceae bacterium | reverse complement strand
GAATGGATTTGGAGCGGCAGTAATAGAGCGACTTCACGCCTTTTTTCCACGCTTCGAAGTGCAGGCCGTGCAGGTCTTTTTTGTGCACATTGGCGGGCAGGAACAGGTTGAGGGATTGCGCCTGACAGACGAATGGCGTGCGATCGCCCGCATGTTCGATCAACCAGCGCTGATCAATTTCAAACGCGGTTTTGAACACGTCTTTTTCTTCCGGCGTGAGGAAGTCGAGATGCAGGACGGAACCTTCATTGGTGAAAATCGAGCTCCAGACATCGTCATTGTTCTGGCCTTTTTCTTCGAGCAGTTTCGTCAGCCATTTATTCTTGACCGGGAAAGAACCGGAGAGGGTTTTATGCGTATAGGCGTTGGCGGCGTTCGGCTCGATGCCCGGTGACGCGCCCCCGCAAATGATCGAGATCGACGCCGTCGGCGCAATCGCCATCTTGTTGGAAAAACGCTCCGTAATGCCGTAATCGGCCGCATCGGGGCAGGCGCCGCGCTCATGCGCCAGCTTGACCGAGGCTTCGTCGGCGGCCCGTTTAATGTGCTGGAACATCTTGCGGTTCCAGACCTTGGCCATCACGCCTTCCATCGGGATCATTTTCGATTGCAGGAAGGAGTGGAAGCCCATCACGCCCAGACCGACCGAGCGTTCGCGCATGGCGGAATATTTGGCCCGCTTCATCGAATCGGGGGCTTTTTCGATGAAATCGGAGAGCACATTGTCGAGGAAACGCATAATATCCTCGATCAGTTGCGGGTGGTCGTGCCATTCATCCCATTTTTCAAGGTTGAGTGAAGACAGGCAACAGACCGCCGTACGGTCGTTGCCCAGATGGTCGCGTCCGGTCGGCAAGGTGATTTCCGAACACAGATTGCTCATTTTCACCGACAGGCCCGCCATTTTATGATGGTCAGGGATGCGGTCATTCACATGGTCTTCGTACACGATGTATGGTTCGCCCGTTTCAATCCGCGCGGTCAGGATGCGGATCCACAGGTCGCGCGCTTTGACTTTAGAGACGACAGCCTTGTCTTTGGGGGATTTCAGCGCCCATTCCTCGTCATTCTCGACAGCCTGCATAAAGGCGTTGTTGACGAAAATGCCATGGTGCAGGTTAAGCGCCTTGCGGTTCGGGTCCCCGCCCGTCGGACGGCGGATTTCAACAAATTCCTCGATCTCCGGGTGCCAGACGGGAAGATAGATCGCGGCGGAACCACGACGCAAAGACCCTTGCGAAATGGCCAGCGTGAGCGAATCCATCACGCGGATAAAGGGAACGATACCGGATGTTTTTCCATTGCGACCGACTTTTTCGCCGATCGAGCGGATATTGCCCCAATAGGAGCCGATACCGCCGCCAAGCGAGGCAAGCCAGACATTTTCATTCCACAGGGCGACAATGTCTTCGAGCGAATCGTTACATTCATTGAGGAAACAGGAGATCGGCAGGCCGCGATTCGTCCCGCCATTGGACAGAATAGGGGTGGCCGGCATGAACCAGAGTTTGGAGATATAATCGTACAGGCGCTGGGCATGGGCCGAATCATCACCGTAATACATGGCAACGCGGGCAAACAGGTCCTGCGGGCCTTCTTCGGGCAACAAATAGCGGTCGTACAGCGTCTCGATTCCAAACTTCGTCAGAAATGCATCGCGGCTGCGATCGATCTGGACGCGGTTGCCCCCTTCAATTTGTGCATAATCAAACATTCCCCAACTCCCCTTTTGGTTTGAAACGGTATAATTCTGTGGATATCTGCAAGGAAAAGGTTGAAGCCGAAACCACAACCCCTAGCGGCTAATCTTCTAAAAGCATACTAGATCATGTATAGGTGTCCAGAAAAAATCACCCTTCTCCAGAGAATTTTTTTGTTCCCCTCAAACATTTGAAATCCCTCATACATTTGC
>CAYSGL010000331.1:0-1931 GCA_964430725.1 uncultured Pseudobdellovibrionaceae bacterium | reverse complement strand
AAGCTTCGTCGTTTTCGCGCCAGTGAGAATTTTCATGC
Organism: uncultured Pseudobdellovibrionaceae bacterium; assembly: GCA_964430725.1. Lineage (GTDB taxonomy): Bacteria > Pseudomonadota > Alphaproteobacteria > Micavibrionales > Micavibrionaceae > CAYSGL01. Next base: position 1,893 of record CAYSGL010000331.1, on the reverse strand, counting down.
CCTGCTTTTCAAATTGCTTGCGGGCGAAAGTGGAGATTTCTTCGTCTTCGACAGGGAGGATACGGTCCATCACTTCGACAACGGTCACATCAACGCCGAGCGTTTTATAGAAGCTGGCGAACTCAATGCCGATCGCACCCGATCCCACCACCAGCATGGATTTGGGTAATTCACTTGGCACCATCGCCTCGCGGTATGTCCAGATGAGTTTTCCATCCGGCTCAAGCCCTGGCAGGACACGCGCCCGCGCACCCGTCGCGATGATGATGTGCTTGGCGCTCAGCTCATCGGTTTTCTTGCCGTCTTTTTCGAGCGTGACCTTGCCCTTGCCCGCCAGCTTGCCATAGGCATCGAACACGGTGACCTTATTCTTCTTGAGCAAATGGCCGATGCCGCCCGATAATTGTTTCGCCACGCCGCGCGAGCGCTCGACGATTTTCTTGATATCGAAGGTGACGTTCTCGGCCTTGATGCCGAATTGGTCGGCATGCTGGATCAGGTGATAGACTTCGCTTGAGCGCAGCAGCGCCTTGGTCGGGATGCATCCCCAGTTCAGGCATATCCCGCCCAGATGGTTCGCCTCGACCACAGCCGCCTTCATGCCGAGCTGCGCCGCGCGGATCGCCGCGACGTATCCGCCCGGCCCGCCGCCGATGACAATGACATCAAAATTTTTATCTGCGCTCATTTTGCACCTCTTACTGTGGCGGATCTATTATGTAGTGAATGGATAGCACGATCGCGACCGACACAGCCAGACCGATCATCATTTTCAAAAAGTCCTTGCCGATCAACGGGAAGACATAGCCAAAGCGGTATTCTTCGCGGTTAACCGTGGCGATGGCCAATTCACGCCCCGTGAGCAAGCCGACGAAGACCCATGTGGTCGACATGGGAATGTTGTTGAGTTCCTTAAAGAACAACAGCAGGCAGGCATAGACAAGGTCGATGATGGTGGCCGAGCGCATAAAGCGCGAGCCGGTTTTCTCCAAAATGATCCGTTGAATTTTACCGCCCGACGTTTTGAAAATCACGCCGAGCCAAAAAACCAGAACAGCGATAACGCCGAGCAGTAATTCCAGCGGCAATTGACGCGGGAGATACACGGCAATATTCGCCATGTCATGCGATAACCATGAAAACCAGAGAAAGCCCGTCGCCCCCCATTGCGCCACGCGCCAATGGACACGGTGTTCAACTTTTACTTTATTGAATTTTTCATTAATAAAGCGCGACAAAAGCATCCAAAGGCCATAAGCGCACATGGCAGCGAGCCCGTAACCCACAATACTTTTGACCAGCATGCTTTCCAGAACGACCGTCGAGGCAAAGGCCGAGAGCACGAGGAAGGTTGTGGAGACCGGAATCCCCGTGCGCGTCAGAAGGACAAGCACAGCGGGCGCGGCGGCATGATACCATTGGATATCAACGGGTGGAATTTTATCGAGGCGGCCTTGCGAAATATCGCCATCATACATAATCCAGCCATAGAATAAGGTGAAAATCAGCACCGCGCTCGCCGCCAGCCACAGCCAGTACCACTTAAACACACGTGTATTCGAAGCAATAAAGGTGCCCAGCGTCTGAACCGAGTCGTTGCCGATGACCGAATAGGCCGCCAACAAAAAGCCGATAGCGGCGAAGAGTAAACTGTAGTCCATTATATAATTCCTTTTTTTGTCAGGCCGGACAAGCGGGGCGCGATCCGGCCTTTGTGCCGCTGGACGATCCATTGGCACAAACCCCGGATAAATGCTTCGCATTTTCCGGGGAGACGATGATGTTATGTTCTCGATCTTATAATCTTTGTTTCCTGTGATGTCAGCAAGCCTTCTGTTTTCTGCAGATATTCGGCCCAGCGGGGGTCTTTATCGCGCGCAGCGCGCTTGGTTT
>CAYSGL010000330.1:0-1945 GCA_964430725.1 uncultured Pseudobdellovibrionaceae bacterium | reverse complement strand
AAAACCGCGGCACCTCCAAAACGCTGGAAAAGATCGAATTGGTTTTTGAGCTGGCCAACATCGAATTCATTGATGGTGAAGGTGTGCGTCGCCGCATGGCAAAAGTCAGAACACTGGAAGGGCAAAAAGGGTATTGGGAATTTTACGATGATGTATATGAAACGGTGAAAGCACAGGGCGGTGAAATCCTTGTCAGCAACGTCGATGAAATTCTGTTCACGAAATGGCTGGGCGAGCGCGGCATGGTGCATAAGAACCGCATGAACAAGCTATCGAGGGACCGTAGCTATTCCCTGAAAATTCTTGTGCGCGAAGGTGATAGTAATTTCACAGTGCCGGAATATGCCGAATACCGCTGGACACCAAAAGACCGCTTCTCGGAAATTCCCTTCTATGTCTATGGCGGCAAGCTGGCCATTCTTATGTTTGAAGAAGAAAACGTATCCGTCTTTATCATCGACAACCCGAAGATCGCTCAAGCCTATAAAACTCAGTTTCATGTCATGTGGGATCAGGCCATCATCATTCCTAAAGATCGCATAAAGACGCTGGAAGGCACGGAACTCGATGAATGAGCTTACCCTTCCCAAAGGCCGCATAACGGTAGCCAAGAACGCTTTTTATACGCCTGAACAATTGGCGTTGGGGGAGCGTTATTACCGCATGTTTACAGGCATGGGCTTTGGTGAGTGTCTCTCTGATTGTTTTAATCCCGTCGGGGCGGCAGTCTGGTCGCACATGATCCGCGAACAGGAGCGCGCCTATCGTGAGGGAAGTGCTCTGGCAACCTATGATGTTGTGCGAAATGAGGTATCGGCTATTCATACCCTTGGTCCGGCGATTGCCGAGATCATCGTCAATGATCCAGATTTAGATAGAGACAATCTGATTGTCACGGAAAACGGCAGTGGTTCTAGGGATGCCGTCTTGCCGAAAACCATAGTGCAGCTTGGACAGATCAGGGATGCTGGCGGCGTTGTTCGCATGTATTCCCCTTGGGAAAAATCCGATTTCTTCCGTGCTGAAACGGTAGCGGTTATGCAAGAACAACGGCCTGATATAGTGGTCAACCCTCAGAATGTGGACTTCACGAAGGATGACCCTAATCTATTCATGCCCGATCATCCCGATATTGATGTAGAAGGGCCGCGCATTATCCTTGAGAATGGAACCCCGCGCTCAAATATTTCTACATCGTCCCCCGATGAGCTACCAACCGAGGAGCTGTATCGAATTTTTGCGCATAATGCGAAGGTCTGCCGTCCCGGTGGTTATCTTGTAATGAATTGCGATGGCGATCAAAACGGAGAACGCAACGAAGCCAAGTATAAAGATGCTGCTCATGCACAGGTAGGGCAAGCCTATACCCATTACGGGCAGCGCCAAGGCGTGATTTCAGAGAATTACGAACCATTGACACTTTATTACCGCCCTATCTGGGAGGGAAGGCGTAGCGTGATCCGTCACTCATTGATCGCGGCGGCGGGACAAACTTTCGGCGTCCTACGCCAAGATGGGCATTTTCATCGTGTCACGCTTAAAGAAGGCGATGGCTATGATGGGTCAAAAAACGTGCATAGCCAGTCTTGGAAATGGCGCCCTGAAATCATGCGTGCGGCGGCAGAAAAAGCGGGGTTTCGAACGATCATGGCCGAACCATCTAATCCTGCCGACCCCCAAAATTATACCTATGTCTTTAAAAGACCCGCGTTCGATAGGCTTTAATGCATCATTGGTCCTTGAGTGTTATTAATTCACGATAACTACTCTTAAAAATTCTTATCAACATTCGGTGCGCACTCTCACTAAACTCGCCCAAAGTTACGGGCTGCCATTAATAGCTTTCTTGGATGAGGCATCTTCTAAAGCAGATTTTTATCTCTGTATTCATTTTATAGTTGCATAAATTTTATTTAACATATAATTTACATTTCCCAAAATCAGC
>CAYSGL010000329.1:0-1949 GCA_964430725.1 uncultured Pseudobdellovibrionaceae bacterium | reverse complement strand
GAATCATTATACCAAACCATTGAATCACAAATTAAGTAATGTGTTTAGACCCTAGTCGTCACCCAAAACTTCGATCCCTCTTTATAACCTGACATAGACGTATTCCTCCTATAGAATTAACGTAACAAACAAGGATTTTTAAGTTATGTCAACATTAATTTTCGGCATTGACGAAGCAGGGCGCGGGCCGCTGGCGGGACCGGTCGTGGCCGCCTGCGTCCACATTCCAGCGGACAAACTCGGCCTGTCTTTCTGGGAGGGTGTGACAGACAGCAAGAAGCTCTCCGCGAAAAAACGCGAGCACCTGTTTTCCTTCATCTGCGAGAACAGCATCTTTGGCATCGCCGAGGCGAGCGCGCAGGAAATCGACGCGCTGAATATCCATCACGCGACGTTGCTGGCGATGACGCGGGCGTTTGAGATTTGTTATGCCCCCTCACCCTCCCCGCTAACGCGGGGCTCCTCCCTCTCCCCACGGGAGGGGGTGATCGAGGCGAAGCCAAGATCGGGTGAGGGGCTTATGGTTTTGGTGGATGGAAAATTCTGCCCGAAATTGCCCTGTCCGGCACAGGCGGTGGTCAAGGGGGACTCCAAGCACCTCGAAATCGCCGCTGCCTCCATTCTGGCCAAAGTGACGCGGGACCGGCTGATGATGGAACTGGACGGGCTGTTTCCGGTCTATGGCTGGGCCAAAAACGCCGGTTACGGCACCGCCCAGCATATGAGTGCCATTCAAGAACATGGCATTACCGAACACCACCGAACCAGCTTCGCCCCGTGTGCGGTTTACCTGAAAAGAGCCTAAAGCCCCGCTGTTGTCATCCCCCGACTTGATCGGGGGATCCTGAGCCAAGCCCACTGGATTCCCCGCCTGCGCGGGGAATGACACCAAAAGAGTTAATCCTAACCCCTTGAACCGATTCCGTTTTATGAGGAAATTGCCATAGAGTCCTGAATCTATTTAAAGATTCCGGTTTGTTCTCCTTGACTGATTCGTTCTGATTCGGCATGATTCGTCCCCTGAGTTATCCACAGGGGGATAAATGTCTGCCAAAAAAGCCACCCAAAGCGCCGCGTTTAAAACCGACACCATCATCAAGGGTGATTGTATTGAATCGCTTAAAAAGCTGCCGAAGCAATCCGTGGATATGATCTTCGCCGACCCCCCTTACAATATGCAGCTCAATGGCGACCTGCATCGCCCCGACAACTCAAAGGTTGATGCGGTGGACGATCACTGGGATCAGTTCGATTCCCTCGACGTCTATGAGAAATTTACCTATGGGTGGCTGTCCGCCGCGCGCGACGTACTAAAAGACAGCGGCACCCTCTGGGTGATCGGCAGCTATCATAATATCTACATCCTCGGCGCCGCCCTGCAAAAAATGGGCTTCTGGATTTTGAACGATGTTGTTTGGAACAAATCCAACCCGATGCCGAACTTCAACGGCACACGCCTGACCAATGCGCATGAAACGCTGATCTGGGCGTCAAAAAGCCAAAAAAGCAAATACACCTTTAATTATCAGACCATGAAGGAAAAAAATGGCGGCACGCAGATGCGCTCCGTCTGGAACATCCCGCTTTGTACCGGCCATGAGCGCCTGCGCGATGAAAACGGCGACAAATTGCACTCGACGCAAAAACCCGAAGAATTGCTGGAGCGCGTCATCCTGTCTTCGACCAAACCTGGCGATGTTGTTCTCGATCCGTTTTTCGGCACAGGTACCACGGGCGCGGTCGCAAAAAGATTGCGTCGCCAGTGGATCGGGCTGGAGCGCGAGGCAAGCTATATCAAAGGAGCGCAAAAACGCATTGATGCCGTGAAGCCTCTGCCCGCTGAAGATCTCGTCATCGACAACCCGCGTGAGCGCGAACGCGTCCCGTTCAAAACCTTGCTGGATCAAGGATATTTGGCAAAAGGCACAGTCTTAACGGATGCCAAGGGC
>CAYSGL010000328.1:0-1981 GCA_964430725.1 uncultured Pseudobdellovibrionaceae bacterium | reverse complement strand
ATCCGATCGAAGCGGCCCAGTTGAATTGCGCCGTCTTGAGCGGCCCGTATGTCCAGTTCCAGCAGGAAATCTTCGACGATATGGTCGCAGCAGATGCCGCACGCTTGGTTACCGACGACGATGACCTATATGATGCCCTGATGCGATTGCTGGACGATAAACCATATCTGACCGCCCGACAGGAAAAGGCGGCGCTGTTTGCCGCGCAAAAATCAGCCGTCATTGATACGGTGATGGTGCATCTGTCCCCTTTGACGGAGGCCAGTTTGTAATGCCGTGGAAACCGCCGACTTTCTGGCAGAAAGATAATATATGGTCGCGCGCGCTGGCCCCCGCTTCGCATCTGTATGGACGCATCCAGCGCACGCTCTATAACAATCGCGCGCCCTATCATGCGCCCATGCCCGTTTTATGCGTTGGCAACGTTCAATTGGGCGGCAGCGGCAAGACGCCGCTGGTACAGGCCCTGTGCAGGCTGGTCATCGAACACGGCATCGCGCACAATCCGGCTATCTTGTTGCGGGGCTATGGCGGATCGCTCAAAGGGCCGAGCGCGGTCGATATCGCCCGTCATTGCGCAAAAGATGTCGGCGATGAAGCTTTGCTTCATGCGCATTATGTTCCGACCATCATTGCCCGCGACCGCGCCGCCGGCGCCCGGCTTGCCGCGCTTGGGGGACATGACATGATTATTATGGATGACGGACTGCAAAATAATCAGCTGGCCAAAACCGGCGCGTTCCTGGCATTCAACACCGATCAGGGGTTGGGCAATGCGCGCACATTCCCCGCCGGCCCGTTGCGGGAAACAGTGGAAAGCGCGCTGGCCAAGGCAGCGGCCATTTTTCTGATCGGCGATGCCTTGCCGTTTGAAACCGATCTTCCGGTCTATCACACCCATATCAACGCCCCTGTCGCCAGCGATCCGACCCAGCCTTATGTCGCGTTTTGCGGTATCGGCCATCCGGAAAAATTTTTCAACACGCTCAAAACCCATCACTACACCATCATCGATACCGTTTCATTTGCCGATCACCAACCATATGATGACGACACGCTGACAGCGTTGAAAGAAAAAGCGGACCAGTCCGGCGCGCGTTTGATGACAACGGAAAAAGACGCCATGCGCCTGCCCAATGCGTGGCTGGAGCATATCGAGACATTGCCCATTTCTTATGTGATCGATCAGCCCGACGCGCTGGCCGCCCAAATAAAGCAGATGATAAAACCATGACACAGGAAAGACGGTTGCGAAACGAACGGCGGAAGATGCGGCGCAACAGGCCGCGCTATCTGATAGAAGCCGCCCTGATCCATCTTTTATTCTGGCTGTTCAAAATTCTGCCAGCCAATACCGCATCGAATGTCGGCGGCTGGCTGGGCCGGACCATCGGGCCGCGCCTGGCCGCATCGCGCAAAGCCATCCGGCATATCGAAGCATCATTGCCCGGAATCGACGCACAGGCCGCCGTCATCGGCATGTGGGACAATCTGGGCCGGACCATTGCGGAATATCCGCATCTGAAGACAATAATCGAAGGCGCGGAAATACAAGGCTATCTGCCGGACGATTACAAACAATGCGTGTTTTTTTCCGGCCATTTGGCGAACTGGGAAATATCCGCCACCGGCATGATGCATTTTTTCGGGATCGCGCCGCAACTGGTATACCGCGCACCGAACAACCCGTATGTACAAAACCTGCTTGATCGCTGCCGCAGCCTGAAGGGAAAAATATCGACCATTCCCAAATCACCCAAAGGCGCGCGCGATATGATCCGCGCCCTGCAGGATGGGGACAGCCTTGGCATATTAATCGACCAGAAATACCGCCAGGGTATTGAGGCGGATTTTTTCGGACAACCGGCCATGACTTCACCCGCCTTTGCGCAGCTGGCCCAGAAATTCGACGTGCCGTTGATCCCTGTACGGCCCGAACGCCTGAACGGTGCGCAGTTCCGCATTACCGTTTATCCACCCG
>CAYSGL010000327.1:0-1994 GCA_964430725.1 uncultured Pseudobdellovibrionaceae bacterium | reverse complement strand
GCCGTTATCCGGATATTGATAGGTCCATCCCCATTGATAGCCGATCGCTTTCAGGGTCATGTCCGGTTCTTCCGTGCGGTCCAGATAATACAGCAGTTTGAAAGACGGAACGGCGATCATAATCAGGATCAGGACCGGCACCAGCGTCCAGACGATTTCAAGAAGAACATTATGCGTTGTCTTGCTGGGTTCCGGATTGGCGCGGGCGTTAAAACGCACCATGACGATCAGCAACAGGGCCGCAACGAAAAGAACAATGCCGGTGATGATGACCAGTAACAGGTGATCATGGAACCATTGCAGGCGCTCCATCGACGGGCTGGCCGGGTCCTGCAGGCTCAGGCGCGTCGGCTTGGGTTCGGCTGCGGCGGCTGGCAGGGCGCTGATAATCAGGGCGAAGAGGGCGAGGATAGGGTGTAAAAGGCGGGGCATGATGATCTTTGCTTCGTTGATATCCAAAACGGCGACAAGTATAAGCCGCATACCGGCATTTTCATACTAGGAAAACAAAAAGGGGAAAAGGGGTTTTCGCGAGGAAATCAACCGGTCTTTGCAAATACATGCCTACAGGCGGCCCAAAGCGGCCAGCGCCGCCGTCTCGCTGCGCAAAATACGGGGGCCGAGTGTGACGGGCCGGATAAATGGCAGATCGCCCAGCATGTGTTTTTCGTCTTCCGTAAAACCGCCCGGCGGTCCGATCAGAAGGGCACATTCGCCTGGCCCCGGCCTGAAATCCTGTGCATCGCTTCGCTCCAGTGCGGCATATATGGGCATGTCGGACTTCCATCGCGCCAAAACCGCGCCGAGCGTGTCGATCGGGTGCAGGGCGGGGATATCGAGGCGTTCACATTGTTCGGCGGCTTCGATCATCTGGGTGCGGATACGTGCTTCGTTAATTTTACGGATTTCGGTACGGGCTGTGATGACAGGGTGCAGATCCGTCGCCCCTAACTCCACGGCTTTTTCGATCAGAAAATCCAGCCTGTCCTTGGCCAGCGGCGGGAACAACAAATGCACAGGTGGGATTTTTCCCTGCGGCGTGCGGGTTTGCTCTGTACAGGCGGCGGTGACGGATTTTTTCCCGCATTCGTGCAATACAGACAGCCATTCGCCGTCCCGGTCGTTGAAAAGGCGGACCATATCACCCGTATTCTTGCGCAAAACCGTATGCAGGTAATGGGATTGCCCCGCATCAAGGACGATATCGCGCCCTGCGCCAAGGGATTGATCGACATGCAGGCGCGGATGTTTATAATGTTCTTCCATGGCTTTTACCGATATCAGGTTCGACATCATTCAACAACTGCCCCTGCGCTGGCAGCCTTATGCCTCGATGATGCGTCTCGACCGGCCGATTGGCTGGTGGCTTTTGCTGTTGCCGTGTTGGTGGGGTATTGCGCTGGCGCAAGGCGGCGTGATGCAGATGGATACGCGCGCCTGGTACCTGATCGGTCTGTTCTGGGTGGGGGCGATCATCATGCGCGGGGCGGGGTGCGTCATCAATGACCTCTGGGACCGTGACCTTGACAGCAAGGTGATCCGCACGCGCGTGCGCCCGCTCGCCGCTGGAATTATTTCCGTGAAAAAAGCCTTCGTGTTTTTATGCGTCCTGTTGCTGATGGGGCTGGGAATTTTGCTGCAACTGCCGGCATTGTCGGTCATTATCGGATGCCTCTCGATGATCCTTGTCGTGATCTATCCGTTGATGAAACGCATCACCTGGTGGCCGCAGGCATTTCTCGGCATTACCTTTAACATCGGCGCGCTGATCGCCTGGGCCGCCGTGACCGGGGGACTGACGGCGACGCCGCTCTTGCTCTATGCCGCCGGAGTATTCTGGACGCTTGGTTACGATACGATCTATGCCCATCAGGATAAGGAAGACGATACGCTGGCGGGGATCAAATCGACGGCGTTGTTGTTCGATGCACACTCACGGCTTTGGGTGTCGGCCTTTTACATGCTGGCCGTCGTTTTTCTCGGTGCGGCCATTT
>CAYSGL010000326.1:0-2027 GCA_964430725.1 uncultured Pseudobdellovibrionaceae bacterium | reverse complement strand
AATCACAGCGATCATCACTCTGCACGTCAACAGCAAAGACCATGCACCTGGCGCGTTGCTGGATATTGCGGACGATGAGGCCGAACGCCTCATTGCACGCGGTTTCGCAACGTCAGGACAGGAAAAGGCTGCGTCTGCATCCACTCCGGCAAAAACCGCTACCACGCCTGCGGGCGGCAAACCCGCCCCGACGATTGAAGATATTGTCGAGGCGATTTCCGGCCTTGATCCTACCAAGGATTACGGCAAGAACGGCAAGCCGAACGTGGAAGCCATCGAAGCCTTGCTGGGCGCGGACATCACCGCCGCGCAGCGTGACCAGGCTTGGGAAATCTTTAGACAAGATGGTAAGGAAGAATGAGCTTCCAAGCCTCAGCTTCCAAAGCGGTAGATGCGCTGTTCGCCAAATTCGGGCGGGCGGCGCATCTCATCTTTCGGGATAACACCGAAGCCGATGCAACGGTCATTCACCGTTTCCCTGACAGGGTTGTCGATGTCATGGATACGCGCGTGCATACAGGCACAGATCTGTTTGAGCTGCGCTTGTCGGAAATCGATCCTGCCAAGGCTGTCTATCAAATCATCATCGATGACAAAACCTATGTGGCGCAGGGAGAACCTGTGCGTGATCAACACGGGCTTGTGCTGAGGATTGAGGCCTATGCGTCTTAAAGCTGCCTTTGAAGGAAAGCTGCAGGAATACATGAAGGCCGAATTCGCCACGGCAGAGCGTGCTGTCACGCTGGGCGTGCGGGAGGCAACGGATGGTTTGAAATTGTCCATGCGCCGTCAGGTCACAAGCGCAGGTCTCGGCCAGCGTATGGCGAATACCTGGCGCGGTGATCTCTATCCACGCGGGCAAAATTCCATCCGTGCGGCGGGCATGGTCTATACCAAGGCCAGCCGCATCATGGAGGGCTTCGAGAACGCAGCGGTTATTCGTTCAAAAGACGGATGGTGGCTGGCGATCCCGACGCCGAACGCGCCGAAGCGTGGCGTTGGCGGCAAACGGATCAATCCGTCAAACTTTCCCGAACATTCTTTGGGAAGGCTGCGGTTCGTTTATCGCAGCGGCAAGCCGTCTTTGCTGGTGGTTGATAATGCTCGCGCATCGTACAGTCGCAAAACTGGTCAGCTGCGCGGCTTCCGAAAGGCCAGTGACCGTGCGGTCAGCAAGGGACAAGGCCTTACCACGGTGGTGATGTTCTGGCTCGTGCCGCAAGTGCAGATGAAAAGACTCATCACCTTTGATGCGGAGGCGCGGCGCTGGTTTGACCGTCTGCCGCAGTTGATTTTGAAAAACTGGCCGGATTGAGGACATCATGACATCGAAACGAGAACAGGCCCTTGCGGGTCTTTTTTTATGCCTGAAAAACAACACGGCGGGCATTGCCACGCTGCGCAACGATCCGCTACCCACCAAAGTCCCTGCCCAGGGGCTTTTCATTTTGCGCGATGGCGATCCAGGGGAGCCGGAGGTGACATTGTCGCCGCCGCGCTATCACTACCAGCACCGCGCCGAGATCGAGGCGCTGGTACAGCACGCCGAGCAGGCACAGCGCGATCAGGCACTGGATGATCTGCTGGGAACGCTGGCGCAGGCGCTGGACGGCCAGACCAGCCTCGGTGGGATTGTCGATTATCTGCATATCGAAACGCCTGAATTTCTGTCCGAAACCATCGAGGGTGCGCCGACCATCAAGGCTGCGGTCGTTCCTGTCATCCTCGAATACACAACCACCAACCCGCTTAACTAAAGGAGAAAAACACCATGTCTCGTGCATATGGGTGGAACGCCCGCCTCATCATCGGCTTTGAAGCCGCCTATGGTAACGCCCCCGCTTCGGGGGCTTTTCATTTAGTACCTTTCGGGTCCAGTGTTCTGGACTCCGTGCAGGGGCTGATTGAATCCAACGTCCTTGGCCTGGGCCGCGACCCGACGCAGCCATATCAGGATGTGATCAATGTGGACGGCGATATCGTCATTCCCGTTGATTTGCGCAATATCGGGCATTGGCTCAAAGCCG
>CAYSGL010000325.1:0-2034 GCA_964430725.1 uncultured Pseudobdellovibrionaceae bacterium | reverse complement strand
AAAAAGAGTCCATCGCGGCTTTTGCCGCGTGGGGTTCGAATCCTGCTGCCCCTGCCAGTAACCTGCTGATTAAAAATTAAAATTTTAGAAGGCTGGTTACAAATATAAATCACCCCCACGCTGCGGGACACATACGGGACGCTGAAAAGGGAAGGGCAATCCTTCCGGCTTCGCTGGTGAGATGAGACCCCCGCCAAGAAACAACGCAAAAACCGCGACATCCGATTGCAAACAGGGAAAAATAAAATTTTGTGAAGAGTGTCTAGTTCGGATATAATCACTCTTTCTCGTGATCGCGTCCGGCGACCACTTTTATATTTACATAACTCATGATGGTTGTCAGATGAAAAAAATGTCTTCCCGTGGAATTCTTACATTGGCTATAGCGCTGGGGAGCACGGCACTGGCGCCGCTCTGTGTTCATGCTGCGCCGCAAGGGGGGCAGGTCACGGCCGGATCGGGTACGATTTCGCAGCAAGGCAGCAATACCACGATCAATCAGAATAGCCAGAATATGGCAATCAACTGGCAGAGCTTTGATATTGGGGCGAATGAGGCGGTGCGTTTCAATCAGCCAAATTCCTCCTCGATCGCGCTTAATCGTGTGCTGGGGCAGAGTTCCACGCAAATTTTAGGTAATCTAAGCGCCAATGGACAGGTATTCATCGTCAACCCAAGCGGCGTGTTGTTCGGGCAGGGTGCACAGGTTAGTGTCGGGGGCATTGCCGCGTCAACACTGGACATCAGCGACAATGATTTTATGGCGGGTAACCACCAGTTTAAAAACGGAGGCAATGCCGGTGCGGTTGTAAACCAGGGTGCGATCAATGCCGATGGCGGTTATGTCGCGTTATTGGCGCCGGACGTCACCAATGACGGTGTCATTCAGGCCCGTATGGGCAAGGTCGTGATGGCGGCAGGCGACGAGGTTTCGCTCAACATCGATCAAGGAACGCTGGTATCCTATAGCGTCGATAAAGGAACACTGAACGCGCTTGTGGAAAACAAGCAGTTGGTTCAGGCTGATGGCGGCGCGGTTTATATGACGGCCAAGGCCGCCGACGCAATTGGTACTGCCGTAGTCAATAACGCCGGTATTGTCGAGGCGCGCACGGTTCAAAATAAAGGCGGCGTGATTATTCTCGGTGGTGAGGGAGCGGATTCGCAAGTCACCGTATCCGGCACGCTGGATGCGTCGGCCTCGGTCGGCCAGGGTGGAAAAATCGTGGCGACGGCACAACGCGTGTTGCTTGATGACGGCGCGAAACTTGATGCCAGCGGTGCTGATGGCGGCGGAGAAGTGTATGTCGGCGGTGGTTGGCAGGGCAAAGATGATGCCATTCGTAACGCCAAAGCTGTTGTGATGCGCCGCGAAGCGGAGATTGATGTCAGCGCGACGGAAAACGGGAATGGCGGCACAGCGGTGCTATGGTCGGATGAATATACAAATTTTGAGGGGCATATTGCGGCACGCGGCGGCGAAAGCAGTGGCAATGGCGGTCAGGTAGAAACATCGGGGCAATCTATTTTGCAATCCAGCGGCTCGGTGGATAATACGGCCACTAACGGCGAAGCGGGTGACTGGTTGCTCGATCCTTGGAATGTTATTATTGCGGAAGATACGCCGCTGGGTACAGCCTATAGCAATACTTTCACTCCTGCCGAAAATTCAACCATTCTGGCAAGTAGCATTGTTAACGCCCTCAATAGCGGCAGTAATGTCACAATTACGACGGGTGCCGGCGGCGGCGAAGACGGCGATATCACCGTGAATGCGGCTATCGCAAAAACCGGTCTAAGCGCTTCGACCCTGACCTTGCAGGCGGCGAATGACATTAATATCAATGCGGCGATTTCCAGCGCGCCGACATCCGTCAGTAACAATACCTACGGCCGCCTGAACGTGGTGTTGACCGCAGATTCGGATTTGTCGGGGCAGGGCGATATCAATTTTGGCGCGGGCGGAAGTGTGACCACCTACATGTGAACCGACACTTAGAATGAGAAATAAAGATGGGCGGGATATTCCGGGAT
>CAYSGL010000324.1:0-2038 GCA_964430725.1 uncultured Pseudobdellovibrionaceae bacterium | reverse complement strand
TAGCAAGGATGGTATGGATGGCTATAATTTCAATACCCCTCTATTCCAGCTTTATATGAGAATTTATAAATATAGCCCTTATATCCTCGATATAGCTATCTGTTTTGCTATAAGAGACTACTTGATCCTTATGGGGCTATGGAACCTTGCCTGATATTCAGATTGCATGACATCCCGCAATTCGTCTTTATAATCCACCGTCACAATAAAACTGTCATGCACAGGAAGGCAGGGTATTTTCTGTTTGGCAAAGTGCAGCATGACCGCTTCCGCGATACAGGAATCGAGATAATGCAGCCTTAAGCCATACCCTGTTAGGAAACGCTTATTTTCGACCATGACGGAGTGCGCCTTCATCACCTGATCGACAAACACGCTCCATTCCATACCGACAATCTCTTCCCTGAAATCATCGACAGGATTGATAGGGCCGCTTGCATTGAGCAAGGCATTGACCGTCTGCTTGGTTATATCGGTGATGATGTCGCTTTCGACAGGAAGAATATCATACGGATCAAAATCAAAAGACTTCCCCAGCTCGGCATAGGCCATGCTGATATGGTAGCGCGAATAATCCAGCTCCACAGTCGGCTGCCCATCAATGGTAATCCGTTTGCGGTATTCTTCCGGCGTATTGATCCACCATGCGCGATAAAAGCGTCCGCCTCTTTCAAAATCGCCATCCGAGAAAATACGGTACAAACGCGTTGCGCTGAAATCCATGTATGGCAAGGATGCGTCCATATCACGTTGCCGCTTGGTTTGCAGACGCTTGAGCAACCGGACATATTCATCGTCTGTAATATCAAGGGCAATATCATGCGCGGCCAGCACCTTGTTGATGCGCTTAAGGTTGCTTCGCATTTTATCGGTTTTCTTGGTGTCGGTGTAATCAAGCCGCTTTCCCTCATCATCCCGCAAAATGATTAACTCATCCTTGTCCTTCGCGTTGACGCGGCTGGCAAAGGTTATTTTGGACGCGCCTTTGGCTCGGCTATAGGCATCCGCCAGCCTATCCGATGCAATGACGCGGGTTGTCCACCCTCCGCCCTGCAATGGGTCATAAAATCCTTTGTGCGTGACCGCCAGATAATTGAGGGCGAGCAATCCGTTGAATGCCTCGATAAACGGATCGTAGGTCATGTCTGGGGGCGCATATCGCTTTTCCAGCCCGTAGGTGTTCGCATCTAGTGATACGGCGATCTGAACCAGCATAACGCCATAGGACAGCTTTCGAGCATGAAGGACATTCAGAATGAGAACCCGCGCCGCTTTCTTGAAACGGCGGTTGGCATCTGCGGGGCGTTTCTTTTTGCGTGGCTTGTCTGGCCGTTCTCGCTCCCACGCTTCGACCTCTTTGATGATGTCTGCGATCATGTCATCCAGCACAGGCCCGTCAGGGCTTTCATAGGTCAGGAAGAAATCAAGAGGCTTCGATCTTTCTGTTTCGTCATGCCTGTCAAGAGAGGCGGCCTGCTCAATCAGGTCGATCAATTCCTGCGGCACGGATGGGGCGTATCGGTGCATGATTTAGACAAACTATCAGTGCGCGACAGCCATGACAACAAAAAACCGACAAAAATGTCGCTTAATAAACATATATATTGTTTAATCAACCGTTCTTATGTTATTTTAAGGGTATGCTTAATAACTCCGCGCACTCAAATCCGTCCGATGCCCGCCCATACATGAAATGGGGAAAGGCCGCTATTGCCGGATGGCAGCCCTTGCCTGATGTATTGCTCAAGTACCAATACAAGTTGCAAATCAACCCAACGGAAATGATGGTGCTCCTAAATATCTTGTCGTTTTGGTGGTTTGTGGATGAATTGCCCTTTCCCAGAGCGACCACGATTGCCAAGCGTATGGATGTAACACCGCGCACTGTGCAAAGAGCGTTGAACCAGCTTTTCAAGAAAGAGCTGCTTCTTAAGAAAACCGAGCTGACCGTCAAAGGGAAGGAGAGGGAGGTTTTCGATGTAAGTCCGTTGGTGGGGTTGTTGTCGAGACTGGCGGAAAGCGATCCTGATTTTCAACA
>CAYSGL010000323.1:0-2042 GCA_964430725.1 uncultured Pseudobdellovibrionaceae bacterium | reverse complement strand
ATCTGGATCATGGTGGACTTGTAGGAGCTGGGGCGCAGCAGAATAACGCAGGAGGTGGGGGGATAATCCCAGCCTTCCGTCAAGACGGCCACATTGACGATGACCAGGGCGTTGCCGTCCGTAAATTTCCCCAGCTCGGCCTGCCGTTCCTGCGGCGACAGCCTGCCATGGACGAAGGCCGTATTGATGCCATTGGCGCGGAAGCATTCATAAACTTGCGCGGCATGATCGACGGTCGAGCAAAAAACAACGGTCTTGCGCCCGCCCGCGTGTTCCTTCCAGTGATCCACGACCGCCTGGTTGATCGGAGCCTTGTTCATAATGGCTTCGACTTCGCGCATGTTGAACTCGTCCGCCGTGCGCTTGACGGATTTCAGCTTTTCCTGCGTTCCTTCAATATCGATCACGAAGGTGCGCGGTTTGACGAGGTGGCCGGACGCGATTAATTCGCCGATGCTGATCTGGTCGCCGACATTGGAAAAAACCGGACGCAGGGATTTATTGTCGCCCCGGTTGGGGGTGGCCGTAACGCCGAATAGTTTTAGGGCGGGATTAGCGCGATAGGCTTGATCGATGACTTTCTTGTAAGACGCGGCGGCGGCGTGGTGCGCCTCATCGATCACCAGCAGGTCAAGGGCTGGCATATCTATGACCGTATTGCCACGCGCCAGGGTCGGAACCATGGCGAACGTAACCGCGCCGCTCCAGTCTTTCTTATGGGCATCGAAGACGCTGGTTCTGATGTCGGGATTAACGCGCAGGAATTTATCGTTATTCTGCTGGGTCAATTCATCACGATGGGCAAGAACGCAGGCTTTCTTCGCGCCGCCTTTGAACATTTCGCCGACAACGCCTGAAAGCATGATCGTTTTTCCGGCGCCTGTGGGCGCTACGCCGAGCGTGTTGCCATGATCGGCAAGCGCACGGACGCAGCGTTCCACAAAGGCTTTTTGTCTGGGCCTCAGTATCATTCTTCAGGACTTTCGGTATTGATGGAGGGTTACTGCGCCCAGGACGGCTTGTTCGGGTTATGCGGCGCGTTCGGATTTGCCGGAGCCTGTGAGGGCGCGGCAGCCGGAGGCTGATAACCGTAGGATTGCGGTGCGCTCGGAGCGGTGTAATCCTTGCTGTCCGGTGTGACGGCCACGCGGATTTCGTTTTTATCGTCCCCGCGGGCATCCTTGCCGACCTCGATCTTGGCAAGGAACTCAATGCCATCGAGATCGCGGAAGCCGGAAATGCGCCGTTTGTTTTGCGCGTCGGGCGAATTATCCTTCGGCTGGATATTGCGCGCCGAATTGAGGATGGCCTTGATGAAGGAGCGGCCCATATTCGACCATTCTGGCCCTTTGGGGGAATGAAGCCCGATCAAGCTCCAGACCTTGCGCTTGGCATATTCGCCTTCCAGCACCACGAACTCGCAGTTCAGGTAAATCGCGCCCGTTGTGTCGTTGCGCGTGGCGTATCCGCCCGTCCAGCCCATCTGCGGATCATCGAACCCGCCCGGCTTGATCGTCATGCGTACCCGCGCGAGTGTGCCTTTGGGGATAATGTCGTAGGAGTTTTGTTCGTCAGCACTGTTATAGTCGAACCATGAATCAGTCATTGCTTTCATCCTTTTCTGATGGGGTGGGGGCGGTTATGTCTGCGGGCAGGGAATGGGAGAGTCGCTCCGGCGCGGCCATGGCTGGGCCTTTGATTTTGGCCATGAGCTTGCCGAGGTGGGGTTCTTCGAGAAGACTGAGCCGACCGGAGCGATCTTTGGCGGGAAACCCGTAAGGATTCAGCGTGTGATTGACGAAGGCCCGAAAAGCCTGTCCATCGCCCGCCGTGATTTCCGCCATGGTGACAACCTGGTCAACGATGCCAGGAAGCTCTAATCCGGTTTTTGAACCGTCGATCTGCGGCTGAAAAATCTTGCGATTAAAGTCGTCAAGTTTTTCGTCTAGAATGCCGACGAACCAGATATTTTTTCCGCGTGTGTGCTGGAGGTGGGTGAGCCAGCCGATCATTTCCTGACCGTGGAGGCCATAAGCGCCCCG
>CAYSGL010000322.1:0-2060 GCA_964430725.1 uncultured Pseudobdellovibrionaceae bacterium | reverse complement strand
TACCGACCGCGACGATTTGCTGTTATCCGCGCGCGAACGGTTTTATTGCCGCCAGCGCGGATAACGTCAAACGCACCTATGAGGCGGCGATGAAAGAATTCGGCCAGCGCCCGCGCGTTTTGTTTTCCGCACATGGCGTGCCCGAAGATGTCATTACCGATGGCGATCCCTATCAATGGCAATGCCAGCAGACAGCCGCCGATATTGCCGCCGCCTGTGACATCCAAAATCTCGACTGGCAGATATGCTATCAATCGCGCGTCGGCCCGAAAAAATGGATCGGCCCGTCAACCGAAGAAGCCCTGCACAAGGCCGCGCAGGAAAAGGTGCCGGTTATCGTGCTGCCCCATGCCTTCACGCAAGAGCATGTCGAAACGCTGGTCGAAATCGAAATCGAATATCGCGAGCTGGCGCACAAGATCGGCGTGCCGGGTTTCATGCGTGTTCCCGTTGTGGGAACGCACCCGGCCTTTATCGAAGGCCTGGCCGATATCGTCCGGCGCGAGGGATATCGCACATGGCTGGCCCCCGACACCGGCAAGCGCCTTTGCCCGCATGATTTTTGCCGCTGCCTGATGAATTAGGGAATAACGATGATCGATTTTATTTTAACGCATTATCTTTGGATCAAATCACTGCATGTCATTGCGGTGATTGCGTGGATGGCGGGGATGCTCTATTTGCCGCGCCTGTTTGTGTACCATGCCGATGCGCCTAAAGGCGGGGAGCTGTCCGAGACATTGAAGATAATGGAGCGCCGCTTGCTGCGCTATATTATCAATCCGGCGATGATGGCGACGTTCCTGTTTGGCGGTTTGATGTTGTGGGCGAACTGGGAGGGGTTGATGCTGGGCGCGGGATGGATGCATGCCAAGCTGCTGTTGGTTTTTTTGCTGGCGGGTGTACACGGCATGCTGGCGAAATACCGCAAGATATTCGCGCGCGATGACAACATGCGCCCTGCCAAGTTTTATCGCATCCTCAACGAAGTGCCGACGGTGCTGATGATCGCAATCGTCATATTCGTGATTGTTAAGCCGTTTTAATGGAGACTGCGCAAGGATAAGGGAATCTGTTTCTTTAACGTGCTTGAATGAGTCTCCAGATCAATGGCGTTCTGAATTTGATCTCGGTCATATATACCAATATTTTTAATTCGATAGGCTTCTTTTAATAACGCGTCTCTCCCTAAGAATAGCTTGTCTGGCAAAGCGGCAATCACCCATGGTTTTTGCAATGCGTCCAAAGCATCCGTTTCCCATTTTTTTGGTTTATTCTCGAAGTGAATTGCATGATATGTTTGATAATCGCCTTGATAATCTTCTTCTATGTCGCGTGCATCAAAATTGATATCTTCCACCTCGCAAAAGGTTAAGACCATATCAAACAAAGACTGTATATTGTTAGCCGCGTAAAAATGTGCGGCATCGTCGAATTCGACATCTCCGCTTTGTTCCGCTATCTGGGCAAAGCACTGACACACATCTTTATAGGCGGCAATAGCGCTGGGTATGGCATCTGAATGAATAAGCAACTCAATGCCTGTACGGGTCGGGTAGTTATGCACCCTGACGCAAAAATGCTCTATAGGAATAGGGCAATATGCCGTTACCAGATCGTGTATTTTTGCCCCAAGCATCGCTAGGGATGGTCGTATACGCATAATTTGGTGAAATGTTACAGCCTCCACATTCTGCTCACATTCTTCGGACCCGTCAGTATAATATATGGTATCGCCAAAACTATCACATGAAAGAGGTTTTTTATTAGGAATAAAGTTTTGCGATCTCGTGGTAGCACGAGGCGACTGGAAGACAGTGGCCGTTGTTGATTTGAAAATCTCACGTTTCGACATAGCATACCTCTAAACATTACGTATATAAGCCATGTCTAAAACACAACCCTTATTTTTCGTTGACTCACACCAAGAAAGCGCGGTATAACCTTTATGTCTTTATCCAAGATTCCACGACATTGTGAGAGTTTTGAGCGGGTTCGCCCGCGCCGGCGGCCAAAAATCCGCCGTACAGGAAACCGGATAACCATTAACATATTTTACA
>CAYSGL010000321.1:0-2067 GCA_964430725.1 uncultured Pseudobdellovibrionaceae bacterium | reverse complement strand
CGCACAATAATGTTACCTGCCAGAACATCCTGACCGCCATAGCGCTTTACACCAAGGCGACGACCGGCTGAGTCGCGACCGTTTTTAGAGCTACCGCCTGCTTTTTTGGTTGCCATTTCAATATCCTCTTAGTGTTTCTTAAACTATATTCTCAATTAGGCCGCTTTGCCAAAATCGGCAATTTCCAACAGCGTGTAAGGCTGACGGTGTCCGCGCGTGCGGCGATAGTTCTGGCGGCGTTTTTTCTTAAATACCACAACTTTGTCGGATTTTCCATGCGAAAGCACCGTGGCCGATACTTTTACACCGGTTTTGCCGACTTTCATTGCCTTACCGTCAAAGAAAGACAGCACTTCAACCTCAACCGATTTGCCTTCTTCGGCACCCAGTTTTTCCACTTTAATTTTGTCTCCGGCGGCTACTTTATACTGTTTTCCGCCCGTGCGAATGACTGCGAACATCGGTTCGTTCCTCTAACTAACTGTTTTCATTGGTTTTTGACGGGCGCAATGCGCTGATTCCGATCAAGTCCGCGCACTATACCCAAATTTCCGGAACTGTCAAGAAAATCGCAATCCATTCGAATTGATGCATCACGGCGAAGCCTAATTAGGTGGCAACCAGGCCCGACCGGACATATATGAGGTGCTTCAGCATTTCCCTTGATTTATATAAAAGCGAAGGTATTATCCACTTTGTAATGAATACGCACTGTATTCCTTACTTTTCCGCATTTAAAGTTCATCTGTTTCGGCGTTTCAATAATCAAGAGTGTCTGTTTTCTTGAAAATTTATACATATTACAAAGGTTATCGCCGCTTATAGTTGTACCGTTAATTATGTCCGCACCATCGAACCAGGAGACCCTTATGCATAATAGTACATCCCGCTCGCTTTCTTTTTCTCTTTTTGGAAAGGGGAAGAGTTCGTCGGAAATGTCAGGGATTCTTTCAGCGCTCGACAAATCGCAAGCGGTCATTGAATTTCAGATGGACGGGACCATTATTACGGCCAACGGCAATTTTCTCTCTGTCATGGGCTATACGCTGGATGAGGTGAAGGGCAAGCATCACAGTATGTTTGCCGAGCCTGCCTTTGCCGCCAGTCAGGACTATAAGGATTTTTGGAAAAAACTGAATCAGGGCGAGTTTCAGGCCGCACAATATAAACGTCTGGGTAAGGGCGGCAAGGAAGTCTGGATCGAAGCGTCGTATAACCCGATTATCGGTAAAAACGGCAAGCCGTACAAAGTGGTAAAATATGCAGTCGATATCACGCAAAAAAGTCTGGAAGATGCAGAGCGCAAAGGGGTGGTTGAGGCTATTAACCGCTCTCAGGCTGTGATTGAATTTCAGATGGACGGGACCATTATCACGGCCAACGGCAATTTTCTCTCTGTCATGGGCTACACGCTGGACGAGGTGAAGGGCAAGCACCACAGTATGTTTGCCGAGCCTGCCTTTGCCGCCAGTCAGGACTATAAGGATTTTTGGAAAAAACTGAATCAGGGCGAGTTTCAGGCCGCACAATATAAACGTCTGGGTAAGGGCGGCAAGGAAGTCTGGATCGAAGCGTCGTATAACCCGATTTTGGATATGAACGGTACACCGTTCAAAGTCATAAAATTTGCCACGGACCTGACACCCCGCAAAGACGAGAACAGGCGATTGGCCGATGATTTTGAAGAAAATGTTCAATCTTTGGTGCAGGTCGTGGCATCGTCCGCCACAGAAATGCAGGCAACGGCGCAGAGCTTGGCGGCTGCGGCAGAGCAGACAAGCTCTCAATCGAGTATGGTCGCTGCCGCAACCGAAGAATTGTCGGCATCGGTAAACGAGATATCCGGGCAAGTAACGAACTCGGTTAAGATTGTTGGAGAGGCCGTCAATGAGGCGCGCAAGTCGGAAGAGCTGGTGACGTCGCTTGTGGAGGCATCGGCCAAGATTGGTGAAGTGACCGCGCTTATTTCGAATATTGCGGAGCAGACGAATTTGCTGGCTTTGAATGCCACGATTGAGGCTGCGCGCGCGGGGGATGCCGGTAAGGGATTTGCTGTCGTTGCCTCTG
>CAYSGL010000320.1:0-2074 GCA_964430725.1 uncultured Pseudobdellovibrionaceae bacterium | reverse complement strand
TGGTGGCGGCGCTTGGGTTCGCCCGTGTTGGCATCTTCAACCCAGTTGGTTACCTTCAGCCCATCGTGGCTACGGCGCATGCCGCGCTTGGAAGGGGATGTTTTTCTCTTTGGAACAGCCATGATTCTCGTCCTTTACAGTAATTCAGGCCCGTATCTAATGAAAACGGGGCGGAATTGCAAGGGTTAATTGTGTTAGATGGACCTCTCGTACAGCCAGCTACCAATTTGCCTCAGCTTTTTCACAGTCGCTGGCATCAAGCCTCCCGCAATGGTACCGATAGCAAGGCCTTCCAACGTCCCGCCGCTGATGACCAGTCCGGCCACGGCGAGGGTAGGTGCCGTTGCTATAGCGCCGTAGTGTTTCCTTGCATGATCAAAGGCTACAGCCGTCGGGGGTGCTACCACGCCGATGGCTGCCCCCATAAAACCTGCTGTCAGGCCGCCTATGGCGAATCCGAGGGTGCCTGTGCTCAGACAGACCACCCCGCTGTATCCCATTGTTTCTTTGACGCTTTCTCTGTCCCAATTGCCAAATACCTTTATGGCGGTGTCGCGAATATTGACTTTCATTTTACTTAATTTTACTCCAAATGTCTTGATGGTTGGTGGTGTTTATCAGGATTTCTTCAAGGTTTTCAAGGCCTCAAAAGGATTTTCCGCCCGTTTGAGGGGCTGGTCGTCTCCCAAATCGAAAGAGACGCCTTCTTTGTGGGGATAGGGATTGATGGCCAGCGACAAATGCTGGGCGACCAACTCGCCCAGATCAATATGGCCGTTAACCATTTCCTCGGGGTCCTCGCGCTCGTCCAGCATTTCGACTTCGACATGTCCTTTTTTGGTGTCACGTTCCTGACGCGCTTTGGCGAAGGAGAGCATCTTTTCGCGGTCGGTGAACCATCCCTCGACGCTCTCTTCGATCGACGTATCAATCGGATCGCCGGAGACAACGCAGGTCTGTGTCAGGGCGGCAGAAAACCGGCCTGTCACCTCAAAAACGCCGCCAGCCGTCGGCTGCACTGTCAAATCGGCTTTCAGGCTCGTGAGGCCGGCGATATTCAGTCGACGGGCCAGCGCGATTCTTGCAGCCTCATCCGCTGTGATCGTGACGGTCGCCCCTTTGTCGTCCAGTTTTTCAGTGTCGATCCATTCGGACCATTCATTCTGCGGTAGCGAAGCCATGTTGTTCTCCTGTTCGTCCGCTCCGTTCAAGCACAAGTCCGGCCAGATTTTCAACCTTTTCCGGTGGTACATCGGGCGTTGTGCCGTATACATTCCGTTTCAGCGCGGATATCAAAGCCCCGGAATCGGCCCTGTCCACGGCATCCCAATAAGCGCGGATCCGCCCGTTATAGCCGGTCATCATACGTTTCATATGGCGGGGCACGCCCATGTCGCCAATGCCCATTTCGCGCAAAGAAAGCTCCATTCGCCGGAAGAAGGCATTGAAAGCGGCCTGGGAGCGGGCAGGGGATTGATATAAGCGGCAGAACAAGCAAAGGACGGCCATCTCAAAGCGGCCATCGAAGCTGTCCGGGACGGCGTAATCCGTGTACCAGTGAGGCGCGCGCGCTTCGGCCAGCGCCTCTTCGACCAGTTGCCGCACCTGTTTGCGGTTTTCCCGCCAATTTCGCCATAAGATGAACATCTATTTACACTAAGACACCAAGACACTAAGTTTAGACAACAAAAATTTTTGAAGGCCTGTTATGAGACATATTGCCGTTTGTGTTTTCCTTTCGCTGGCAGTGGCCGCGTGTACGCCAACCCAGGCGGTGCGCGGCAACATCGTTGAAGAGTATCGCTTGAGCGAAGTTGTGCCGGGAATCAGCACGCGTCAAAACGTGCTGGTTAGTCTTGGCTCTCCCACAACGCAGGCGCCTTTCGATGATAATATCTGGTATTATATCGGCCAGAAAATGGAAAAAACCGGCATTTTCGACCCTGAAGTCGTAGAGGAAAAAATCGTCGTCGTAACCTTCGACGAGGAAGGGGTGGTTCAGACCGCAGAAGCGGTTGATGCGAGCCGGATAGACATTCCGCGCGTGCGCGACAAAACACCAACCGGCGGCAAC
>CAYSGL010000319.1:0-2077 GCA_964430725.1 uncultured Pseudobdellovibrionaceae bacterium | reverse complement strand
GATCGTATTGAGAAAGCCTCGATACGCCTGATGCACGAAGCAAAAGCGGTTAATCCTTATCTCAAGGACGTTAATATTCCCCCTCTTAAAAACTAACCGTCATTGCGAGGAGCGATAGCGACGAAGCAATCTGCTTCATTACATGAGATTGCTTCGCTACGCTCGCAATGACGACTATATTATTTACGCTGGAACACCTTTTTTCACCCCTTTGGGATAGGCGTAATCGGCCTGCCCCGCATCAACGATTGCACGGCGGATCTCGCGCGTTTCAGAGAAGATGCGATAAAGATACTCCCCGTCCCCCTTGCGGATCGCCTTTTGCATGGCCGTTAAATCTTCGGTGAAGCGCTGGAGAATTTCAAGAACCGCTTCTTTGTTGCCAAGGAATACATCGCGCCACATTGTCGGATCGCTCGCGGCGATGCGCGTAAAATCCCGAAAGCCGGATGCGGAAAACTTGATAACCTCGCCCTTGATATCGTCTTCCAGATCGGTGGCCGTCCCGACAATGGTATAGGCAATCAAGTGCGGCAAATGCGATGTGATCCCCAGGACAAGATCATGGTGCTGCGGGTCCATCAATTCAATGTTGGAGCCAAGCGCTTCCCACAAGGCGACCACTTTTTCAACCGCCTGCGGATCGGTATGGCCTTGCGGCGTAATAATCGCCCAGCGATTGTGAAACAACTCGGCAAAGCCACTTTCAGGCCCGGAATGTTCGGTGCCTGCAATGGGGTGCGCCGGCACGACATGCACGTGTTTTGGCAGCGCGGATTCAAGTGCTCTTGCCGCCGACATTTTAACCGATCCCGTATCCGTGACGATGGCACCTTCTTTCAGGTAGCGGCCAATACGCCGCCCGACGGCATCCATCGCCCCGACCGGCACCGCCAGGATAACCAGATCGCTATCCTCTACGCCCGCCGCTATATCCGTTGTTACGCCATCGGCCAGTCCCAGCTCGGCCACTTTGTTGCAGACATCCTGTGATTGATCAGCACAGATCAACCGTTCGCACAGATTATGCCGGAGAATGCCGCGCGCCATGGACGAACCGATCAGCCCGAATCCGATAATTGTAATTTGTTTGAATATCATAAGAATGTCCCTATCACGCATAAGGATTAAAGATAAAAACCGGTCATGTGAATGAAATAATAGAATATGGCCCGCTTCAGGCGGGATAATACAGTGCGGCGCGGATAGATGCGATAACCATTATCCGTTCATATAGGCTTTGATCCCCGCCAGAGTCAACGCCATTTCCTCGTCTGTACCCAAAGAGAGGCGCAGACAGCCGGGCAAACCATAGCTTCCGACCTGCCGCACCAGAATGCCATCGGCCTTTAATGACAGGCGGCAGTCTTCGGCTCTCTCCGCCTTGCCAAAATCGACCAGAAGGAAATTCCCCTGACTTGCAATAACGCGAAGCCCCATTTCTTCAAGACCGCGCGCGCATTTTTCACGAATATGCGTGTTATGCTCGACAACCTTGCGCAGAAAATCCACATCCTCCAAAGCGGCCAGCCCCGCAATTTGCGCGGCGCTGGATACGTTGAACGGACCGCGTACACGATTCAGCACATCGGCAATGGCAGGCGGGCAATATCCCCAGCCCAGCCGTAAACCGGCCATACCGTAAGCTTTGGAAAAAGTGCGCGTCACAACGACATTGTCAAATCGATCGGCCAGCTCCAATCCGCCATCCAGATACGCCGGATCGGTCACATATTCCGCATAGGCGCAATCGAGAACCAATAAAATGTCTTCACGCAACGCTTTGCGGAAAGCGACAACGTCGTCATTGGTCCACATCGTTCCCGTCGGATTATTGGGATTGGCCAGAAAAACGATTTTAGTCTGTCCGGTCACAGCCGCCAGCAACGCATCCGCATCGGCCTTTAATTCTGTTTCAGGCGCGGTAATCGGCGTCGCGCCGAACGCATGCGCGGTAATGCCATACATCAGGAAACCATGCGCGGAATAAAGCACTTCATCCCCCGCCCCCGCATAGGCCTGGACCAGAAACGTAATAATTTCATCCGATCCGTTCCCGCAGACAATACCGTCTTTC
>CAYSGL010000318.1:0-2097 GCA_964430725.1 uncultured Pseudobdellovibrionaceae bacterium | reverse complement strand
GTCGTTTTTCTGGGGAATGCGCTTGGCCTGCTCCCCTACTCGTTCACCTATACCAGCCATCTGGTGGTGACAGCGGCGCTGGCGCTAATTATCTTTTTCGCCGTCCTGGTGATCGGCTTCGCCCGTCACGGCACTCATTTCTTCAGCCTGTTCGTCCCCGCCGGCCTGCCCTTATGGTTGATGCCGCTGATCGTGCCGATTGAGTTGATTTCATTCCTCGTGCGCCCGATTACCCTTTCGGTCCGTTTGTTCGCCAACATGATTGCCGGACATATCATGCTGAAAGTGTTTGCGGGATTTTCTGCCGCCATGATCACCATGGGCGTTGGCGGGTATGCGCTGGGCCTTTTGCCCATGCTGTTCAACACTGTGATGTTGGCGTTCGAGTTACTGGTGGCCTTTTTGCAGGCCTATGTATTCGCGATTTTAAGCTGTATCTACCTAAAGGATACCGTTGAAATCGACCATTAATTGTGTCAAGTGATTGGCGCAGAATTTAACCCCTTAAACCGAAACGAAAAAAGGAAAGAAAAATGGAACTGGAAGCCGTAAAACTTATCGCAGCCTCGATCGCTCTTCTGCCGCTGTTTGGCATTGGTATCGCTCTGGGCATGATCTTCTCGTCCTACAACGAAGCTGTTGGCCGTAACCCCGGCGCAGCCGAAATTCTCGACAAGAAATACTTCCTGGCATTCGCCCTGACCGAAGCGCTCGCGATTTTCGCCCTGCTGATCGCGTTCTACCTGGTCTTCGCGTAAGCCGTTATCCAAGGAGTACCATGATGCGTTTGCGGTTTGCCCTTCTGCTTGCCTTGTGCCTGATCCCCTTCGCGGGACAGCATGCACGCGCCCAAGCCCAAGCCCCGTCGGGCGAACCGCTGACAGCCATCATGGAGGATGTCGATCACGCCATGCTGGACGCGGCCTCTATTGAAGAGTCCGCCAGCGGCCTGCCGCAGTTCGATCCGACATGGTTCGCCTCGCAGGTATTCTGGCTGTTGGTCATGTTCAGCGTTTTATATGCCGTATTTTCGCGGCGCTCGCTGCCTGCCCTGTCCTCAATTATCGAGAATCGGAAAAACCACATTCAGGCCGATCTGGAGCTGGCGGAAAAGCTGACATCCGAAGCGGAAGTCACGCAAGCGGCCTATGAAAAAAGCCTGAGCGGGGCACGCAACCAATCAACGCAGATGCTGGGCGATATTCATGCCTCGATCCAGACGACGAAAAACGAGCAAAGCGAAGCGTTCCGTCAAAAAAGCGAAACCGCCATCCATGCGGCGGAACAGCGCCTGACCGAAGCAAAGGATAAGGCCTTAAGCGAAATAAGCGATATTGTCGCGGATGTCGCCGCGCAAGCCGTCGAGAAAATTATCGGCATGCCAACCGACGCAGGACAAGCCCGCAGTATCGTCAGCCGTTTGAGCGACGATAAGAAAGCGGCCTAAAAAGGAGACAGATGATGTTGGATTATCTCGCACATGACACGAATATCTGGGTCGCTTTTTCCTTCGTCCTGTTCGCCTTCATTATGTACAAGCTCGGCACGAAACATGTCACGGGCACGCTGGACGCGCGTATCGCCGAAATTCGCGGTGAGATCGATACAGCCGAATCCTTGCGGGTCGAAGCGCAGGAACTTCTGGCTCAGTATCAGCGCAAACAACGCGACGCCGAAAAAGAAGCACAAGATATTATCGCATCGGCCCAGCGTCAGGTTGATAAAATCCGCGAAGCAGCCGAAGCCGAGCTGACGGAAGTTGCCGAGCGCCGGGAAGCGCAGTTGGCCGAACGCCTCAAACGCATCGAGGAAAAAGCCATGGCGGACATTCAAAACCACGCCGCATCCATGGCTGTCGAAGCCGCCAGACAAATTATCACCCAGAGCATGGATGATAAAACAGCCTCGGCCCTGACCAAAACCGCGATCGGCGATTTATCCAAAGCGCTGAACTAGCTTTTCTCTTTCTTGTCATTCTCCGACCTGATCGGAGAATCTCAGGCGCTGGGCTCCAGATCCTCCGGTCAAGCCGGAGGATGACAGCATTGGGGGATAGCAAATTATTTAAACGCCGCCTATGATGATTTATGGTCTTCA
>CAYSGL010000317.1:0-2101 GCA_964430725.1 uncultured Pseudobdellovibrionaceae bacterium | reverse complement strand
ACTTTATCTCGCTGTTTGTGAAATTCCGCGAGGAAGTTATTACACGCCGCACGATCTATGAGCTGGGTAAGGCGCGCGACCGCGCGCATGTCTTGGCCGGGCTCGCCGTCGCCGTCGCCAATATCGACGAAGTCATTAAATTGATCCGTCATGCGGGAAACCCGACCGAGGCCAAGGAGCAATTATTGGCCAAACGCTGGCCTGCTATGGATGTTTCACCGCTGATTGCGCTGATTGATGATCCGGAATATTTCGTCGATGAAGTCGGCACCTATCAGATGTCCGAGATACAAGCCAAAGCCATTCTTGATCTGCGCCTGCACCGTTTGACGGGGCTGGAGCGCGACAAGATCGGCGATGAGCTGCGCGAAATCACCGACAAGATTGCCGAGTTTCTGGCTATTCTCGCATCGCGTGAAAAAATGCTCGACGTTCTGCGTAACGAGCTGATTGATGTAAAAACGCGTTTCAATACGCCGCGCCGCACCGAACTGGTCGATGCTGAATTCGAAATGGATATCGAAGAGCTGATCCAACGCGAAGATATGGTCGTGACCGTTACCAATGGCGGCTACATCAAGCGCGTACCGCTCGATACCTATCGCGCGCAAAAACGCGGCGGCAAGGGGCGATCGGGTACGGCGCTGAAGGATGATGATTTTGTCTCCGATCTGTTTGTGGCTTCGACCCACACGCCGATTATCTTTTTCACATCGCGCGGCATTGCGCACAAGCTCAAGGTCTGGCAATTGCCGCTGGCCAGCCCGCAATCGCGCGGCAAGGCGCTGGTGAATTTGCTTCCCATGGAGCCGGGCGAAAATGTCTCGGTTTATCTGCGCGTACCGGAAAACGAAGATGTGTGGGGTGATCTGGAGATTATGTTCGCGACCTCGCATGGTTCGATCCGCCGTAATAAGCTGACAGACTTCCAGAATATCCGCTCGAACGGGTTGATTGCTATGAAACTGGATGAGGGCGAGCGCCTTGTCGATGTGCGCATCGCCCGTTCGGACGAAGATGTGTTCCTCGCCTCGCGTCAGGGCAAGGCCATCCGCTTCCCCGTCGAAGACATCCGCGTGTTTGCAGGCCGTAGTTCGACCGGCGTGCGCGGCATGAAACTGGGCAAGGGCGATGAAGTGATCGGCATGTCGATCCTCAAGCGCGAGCCGGAAGGGACGGAAGGGCAGGCGCTCTTGTCCGTTTCCGAACGTGGCTTCGGTAAACGTACCTATGCGTCCGAATACCGCATTACAGGCCGTGGCGGTTCGGGTGTCATCAACATGACCCTGACCGAAAAAACCGGCTATGTGGTCGCAACCTTCCCCGTCACCGACGACCATCAGGTGATGATTATTTCCGACCAGGGCCAGATGATCCGCATGCCTGTCCGCGATGTGCGCTTTACTGGCCGCGCCGCGCAAGGCGTGACCCTCTTCAAGGTTGCGTCGGGTGAAAAAGTTTCCTCGGTTGCTTGGTTGATACAAGAGGATGAGGAGGAAGAGGGCGATGTGGTCGAAGGCGATGCGCCAGAGGAAACGATAAGCGAGTAATGCTCTATTTCATTCGCCACGGTCAGACCGATGCCAATGCCAAAATGCTTAATTGCGGCGGCGAGTGGGATATTGAGTTGAACGATACGGGCCGCGAACAGGCGCGGGCCTTTGCTGATGCGAATGCCACGGCGCTGGATCAACTGGATTATGCTTTCATCAGCCCTATGGTGCGCGCACAGGAAACTGCCAGCCTTGTTTTGGGGAAGCGTAGTGTTTCCCGCCAGACAGAAGAAGGATTGAGAGAATGGCATTTAGGCGATTGGTCGGGCACACCCTTTGGCAGCGTGCCTAATTATTTTGAGCAATTACTTACCCCGCCGAATGGCGAAGCTTTTGATATTTTTCAATCCCGTGTTTTAAGCACACTTTATAATGTTGCCTGCCATCCAACTCAAAAGGGTCTGGTTGTCGCGCATGGCGGCGTGTGGTTCGCCTATGCGCACTATGTTAAGCATCAAAATTCTCATCTCGATAATTGTACATTGATTGACTTGTGTCGCGATACAATTAAGCAATTTAAATTATAACCCCTCACCCGTCCTGCTAAG
>CAYSGL010000316.1:0-2107 GCA_964430725.1 uncultured Pseudobdellovibrionaceae bacterium | reverse complement strand
TTTGGCCGCCGCCGCCATCGCACTTCACTTCGTCCGTGTCGGCAGGAACGGTTATAATTTCGGCGGCGGCCCGGCCTGCGGGGGGAATATGACGGGACATGGGGTCTTAACTCTTTGTTATCCAAACCGTGCCTAAAGTGGCATAAGCCGCCAGTCTCGGCAAGGGGGAAGGATGCCCGCACAACAGATCAGCATACCGGTTTTCATCGATAATCCTGCCATTGCCGGCCGGATGGAGCGTTATATGCGTGTCCGGCTTGATATAGGCCGCGCACTAGACAGCTGGCGGCAATCGCTTCTTGCCCATGAATGGCTGGATGCCGCTGGCCAGATACGCAACGATGCCGCGCTCGATCCCACCAAACGCGACAAACTCGCCGCTTTACGCGCACAGCTTCAATCTGGTCAGGCCCTGCCATGCCCCGTTCTTGGGATCGGCCTGTTCGACAATATTGAAATCGGATCGGGCAGCGAGCTGTTCTGCCTGCTGGCGCGGGAGGGCTATGCCGCGATTGATGTTCATATTCCGCGCAGCAATGAAAAGGACTTCAAACCTTTTCTTGGTGAAAAGCGGACCGCGCGGTAAAATGGCTATATGACACACTCCACGCACCAATCCGGCTCCATTATGTTCTATATCCTGATCACGATTGCGCTGATCGCGATGCTGACTGCTTATATGGCACGCGGCAGCCGAACGCAGGAATCAACCCTGACCTCGGAACAGGCCAAACTCGCCGCGCAGGAAATTATCGACTACGGCAGTGCGCTTGCAAATGCGGTTCAGAAATTGCGGTTGCGCGGCATAGATGAAAGGGGAATAGGATTCGACAATCAAATTTTTAAAACGGTTGATGGAAACCTGATCAGTCCCAATAATCATAATCCCAATTGCTCTTCCGATACCTGTAAGATTTTCTCAACTGGCGGACAAATCACGGCAAAGATTTCCAATCCTCAGTCATATGGGCTTGAATTCACGCCAGCCAATCACATTGTATCTCCAGGAAGTTGGGTTCCGTATATCATTACAATGAACGCAGTCGGCAGCGCTAATTCTGATCTGACCATTGTCAATTCGGGTGTTAAGAGAGATGTTTGTCTGGCTATCAACAAGCTGTTAGGAATAGACAACCCTGATGGCATGCCCCCGGCGGTTACTGGAGGCGGTGTGAACGAATATAACGGCCAAGCCTTTCCCACCGGACAAGCTGTATGGGGGGCCGATTCCATTGTCAGCGGAAAGACAGAATACTGCTATACATTGGCAGAAAACGTAAATGAACATAAGTTTTATAATTATATCAAAGTACTCCTCGCCCGTTAGACGCGCTTCCACAGAGGCCCCTGCGGGGTATCTTCGACCGCAATATTCATCGCCTTCAGTTCATCGCGAATCGCATCTGCCCTTGAAAAATCCCTGTCTTTTTTCGCAGCGGTTCGTTCGGCAACCAGCCTCTCGACCAGCGCAATATCAACATCGTCACCGGGTTCGATTTGTGCACAAAACCACGCATCCGCATCTTCTTGCAAAATGCCCAATAAATCACCGGCGGCTTTCAGCCCTGCCAGGTCATCCGCCTTGGCCAGCGCATTCAGCTCGGCAATCACCTGCGGCGTATTCAGATCATCGGCCAGTGCATCGATGATGCCCTGCGGCACGTCGCCCGCGCCGCCATCGTAACCTTGCAGTTTCGCATAAAGCTTATCGAGCAGTTTTTTATTCTGCGCCAGCGTGCTTTCCTTCCAGTCCAGCGGCTGGCGGTAATGCGCTGACAACAATGTCAGGCGCAAGACCTCCCCCGGATATTGCGTAATCAGGTCATGGACCAACAGGAAATTGCCGAGGCTTTTCGACATTTTCTCGCCTTCGACCGTCACGAACCCGTTATGCACCCAGTATTTAGCGAAACTGGCGACCTCGTCCGCGCGGCCATGCGCACAGCAGCTCTGCGCAATTTCATTTTCATGGTGCGGAAATTTTAGATCCGCGCCGCCGCCATGAATATCGAACGGCAGGCCCAGATGTTTTTCTGCCATGGCCGAGCATTCGATATGCCACCCGGGGCGGCCATAACTCCACGGGCTGTCCCATCCCGGCTGGTCG
>CAYSGL010000315.1:0-2110 GCA_964430725.1 uncultured Pseudobdellovibrionaceae bacterium | reverse complement strand
TGTTCATGGGCATGGCGGCGTTTATCGACACGATATTTCCCGTTATTACCGGTCACCTGGTCAGTGCGGTGGCAGGCGGGCAGACCCTGACGGTGGTTCTGGGCTTTTTCGCGATGCTGATATGCGCCGAAATTCTGTATCACAGCATGAACAAGGGGGCGATGTTCGTCTGGAACGTGATGGCCAACCGCAACCTGTATAACATCATCACGGATTCCTTTGCCAAAGTGCAGCATTTTTCAACCGACTGGCATGCCAATGCGTTTGCCGGCGGGACGGTGCGCAAGATAACGCGCGGCATGTGGTCGTTCGATGTGTTCGAAGACGTACTGTTTATGTATCTGTTTCCGACGGCGATCGTGATGATTTCAACCATCGGCCTAATGGCATGGCGCTGGCCCGTCATGGGCCTGATTACCGCGATTGCCGTCCTTATCTATGTTTCGGTCAGCATATTTTTAATCGTCAAAATCAATGCGCCGCGTTTCCGCAAGGCCGCCGCCGAAGATACTAGGGTCGGCGCCTCTATCGCAGATGCGATTACCGCGAATGCCGCCGTCAAAATGTTCGGGCGCGAGGTTGATGAAGAACGCCGCTTTCATGGCGTGGCGACGGGGTGGCGCAAAGTGTCGCTGAACGCGTGGCAGGTTGCCACGGCAAACGACCTGATCCGCCGTTATATGGCGCTGGCAATGATGGCTGCGATGATCGGCGGGGCGCTCTGGCTGTGGAGTGAAGGGCAGGCCGACACGGGGGACATCGTCTATGTCATTACGGCGGAATTCGTTCTGGTTGCCTATTTGCGGCATATCGGCGAGCAAATCTCCAACCTGCAAAAAGCCATGTCCGAGATGGAAGATGTCGTCTATTTCTGGAAGACGGATCTGAATGTCAAAGATGCGCCGGATGCAACAACATTCCGGCCCGAAAACGGCCTGATCGAATTCGACCATGTGCGCTTTGCCTATAACGGACAGAGCGCGCCGATCTATGATGATTTTTCCATCACGATCACGCCCGGTGAAAAAGTCGCGCTGGTCGGGGCATCGGGATCGGGCAAATCAACCTTCGTCAAGCTGGTCCAGCGCCTGTATGACATTCAGGGCGGTGAAATTCGCATCGACGGCCAGAATATCGCCGCCGTGACACAATCTTCGCTGCGCAAATCCATCGCGCTGGTGCCGCAAGATCCGGTTTTGTTCCACCGGTCACTGGCCGAGAATATCGCCTATGGCAAACCCGATGCGTCAATGGACGAGATTGTTGATGCGGCAACGCGGGCCTATGCGCATGATTTTATCAGCCGTCTGCCGCTCGGCTACGACACGCTGGTGGGAGAGCGCGGGGTGAAGCTATCCGGCGGCGAACGGCAACGCGTGGCCATCGCCCGTGCCATCCTTGCCGATGCACCGATCCTGATACTGGACGAGGCGACCTCGGCGCTGGATTCAATTTCGGAACATGAAATTCAAAAGGCGCTGGCGAATTTGATCCAGGGACGCACGACCATCACGATCGCGCACCGTCTTGCGACGATTAAATCGGTGGACCGGATACTGGTGTTTGAAGATGGCCGCATTGTCGAACAGGGCACGCACGCAGATTTGCTGCAAAACCCTGCCTCGCATTACAAGGCGCTGTACGATATGCAAGCCCTCGATTTGGTGGGGTGATCAAACCTCCATCAACCGTGCGTCCATGGTCCAGAGCAGCGCGGCACGGATCGTCCGGTCAGGATAAATCAGCCGCAGCGCGCGTTTATACGCCTCCATCTGGCGGAGATAAACGCCCGGCACGTCCTTTACTTCGGTGGGCGGCGGGCGGTTGGTCTTAAAATCGATGATAAGAACCTCTGTGTTGGTCACCAGCAGCCGGTCAATCTGTCCCGAAATCAGGGTGTGATCGTCCAGCATGCCCGTGACCGGTACCTCGGCTTGGCTGCCCGGCCCGAAAACGGGCGCAAAATCGGGGTGCAACAGGATAGCCGTTACCTCTTCTGCAATATTTTGCTGCAACTCTTGGGACAGTTCATGGCCGGGCATGGCAAGATAGGCGCGGCTGTCGAGCGAGTCGCCGTAGAGGAGCAAACGAGCCTTCCCAGACTGCGGGC
>CAYSGL010000314.1:0-2121 GCA_964430725.1 uncultured Pseudobdellovibrionaceae bacterium | reverse complement strand
TATCAAAACCAGGCAAATGTATGAGGGATTTCAAATGTTTGATAAGGTTAATGCCAAATTTGTCGGGCTCGGAGCGCCTTATGATTAATTTGGTCATGCCTATGGAAATAATAGCCGATAGAATCGGGGGCGACTCGGCCGGAGAGATACGCCATAATCAAGCGCATGATCCGATTTATGTCCGCGCAGGCCGACTCATTCGATTTCATCCGCTATGAAACACTGGTTGGCGCGCGCATGGATTAGCTGTCGCGTTTCGCCTGAGCATTCTTCACAAATTGCGAGACGCGCCCGCGTTCCATGGGGTTGATAAGGGCGGGACCCTTCGGATTGGTAATCTCCGTCGGCCCTTTATTGAGGGCGCCGTCCTTGCCTGGAATGGGCTTGGCCTCCCGTTCGGCGAGCATCGCCTGACGGCTTTTGAGCGCTTTTTGGGCAGCTTTGAGATCATGCTTGCGTTTTTTGTCTGCTGCGGCCGCATCCAGACGGCGGTTCACACGCTTTAGCGCGTTGGCAAAAATCTGTCTCTTATAGCTTTGGCCGTCGTTACTTGCGGCGGCCATCGCCCCGCGCGGCGCGGCCTTGCCGCGCATCTCGCGGCGCTGGCTGTGAGCCACATCTTTTGCTTTATCACGGTAGCGGCGAATCTGCGCGGACAGCTCCCTTAACTCTTTTGCGTTCAGTTCATCGACGGCAGGACTACGCGTCCGTTGCACAAAGTTATACTCGCTTTTGCTTAGAACCTTTTTTTCATCTTTTTCTGTCAGCGGCATTAATCGTCTCCTTAGTATCGTGAAGGGCGCGTTATGGACCGGGCGCCGATGAAGCGCTTATTTTCAAGTAAGGTAGGGCGCTGATCTGGCAAAATCCACCATCACTGATACAGAGGTTGGGCGTATACTTCGTCTGGTGTCGCGCGCGCCCTTGCCAGTTTGCCCGATTTCACGCATAAAAGACTGATATAATTTAAAGAAAAGGCATGATTCTGTGACCAAGATTTTCCGCAACCGCCAGACGAAAATTGTCGCCACGCTGGGGCCTGCATCGGGCGATCCCGATATGATGCGCAAACTGTTCGAGGCGGGCGTTGATGTGTTTCGCATGAATTTTTCACACGGCACGCACGAGGCGCACGCGAGAAACCTGCAAACCGCGCGCATGCTGGAAAAAGAATACGATCGTCCTGTTGCGGTTCTGGCCGATTTACAGGGGCCGAAAAACCGGATCGGCAAATTCAAGGAGGGCAGTATCGAGGTTGCCGCCGGGCATATCATGCGGTTCGATCTTGACGATGCCCCCGGCGATGAAAGCCGTGTCACCCTGCCCCACCCCGAAGTGATCAAGGCGATGAAGCCGGGCTCGGATATCCTGCTCGACGATGGCAAGGTGCGTGTGACGATTACCGAGCAAGGCAAGGATTATCTGATCGGGAAGGTGATTGCGGGATCAAAACTCTCGAACAACAAGGGGTTTAATGTGCCGGGCGTAATTATTCCTTGCGCGGCGCTGACGGAAAAAGACCTGAAAGATCTGGACGCCGCGCTGGAGATGGGCGCGGACTGGATCGCGCAGAGCTTTGTGCAGACGGCGGCGGATGTTGCCGAAGCGCGCAAGATTATCGCGGGGCGCGCGGCTTTGATGGCCAAGATTGAAAAGCCGAGCGCGGTCGAGCGCATGGATGAAATTCTCGATCATGTGGATGGCATTATGCTGGCGCGCGGCGATCTGGGCGTGGAAATTCCGCCCGAGGACGTGCCGGCGGTGCAAAAGCGCATCGTGCGGCAAACGCGCTATGCGGGTAAGCCGATTATCGTTGCCACGCAGATGCTTGAATCGATGATCGATAATCCGCGCCCCACCCGCGCCGAAGCCTCGGACGTGGCAACCGCCGTTTATGACGGGGCGGATGCGGTGATGCTGTCGGCGGAGACAGCGTCAGGGCAATATCCGCTTGAGGCCGTGTCGATTATGAACCGGATTCTGGAGCGGACGGAAAGCGACCCGACCTACCGCGCGATTATGAATGCCGATCATCCGAAAACCGAGAATGATGCGTCCGATGCGATTACCGTGGCGGCGACGCATGTGGCGCACGATATCGGGGCCAAGGCGATTGTGAAT
>CAYSGL010000313.1:1794-2124 GCA_964430725.1 uncultured Pseudobdellovibrionaceae bacterium | reverse complement strand
GGGCGACAAGGATCGGATTTCTCAGTCCTTCGGGTAACGCATTAAGTGCCATCTTCATTTGGAGAACGTAGATACGATTCATGGCGCTGTGCACAACGCGTAAGGCAGCATTGACGTCATTACCATATTTCGCTGCTTCATAATCCGGATTATCCGCAATTCCGATTTGCCCGGCACCCGCTGCGCTCAAAAAAGCTTTTTTATAAGGGGAAGCAACGAAAATCCTATATTGCCGGTCTTCTCGCCACGGTAATCTACTCATCCACATCCTCGCAACCTAGAAACTATAGCAAGAATAACACAAATTTATTGTAATTTAATTACTTTATT
>CAYSGL010000313.1:0-1784 GCA_964430725.1 uncultured Pseudobdellovibrionaceae bacterium | reverse complement strand
CCTGCCCGCAAATCACCGCATTTGCGCCTTGAAGCGGCTCTAATGCGCGCCTAGATTAAGATGCGCGCCAATCGGGGCGGCCATAAGGGAATGGATTGCGCCGCCGCCCGTTGGCGGGGGCATTTGAAAAAAGCTTATTTTTAAACAGGAGTTATAATCATGGGACAAACCATTGCGCTGGTCGATGACGACCGCAATATCCTCACCTCGGTATCCATGGCTCTTGAAGCCGAGGGCTTTACCGTCAGAACCTATAATGACGGCGAGGAAGGCTATAAGGGCGTGACCGAAAAAACGCCGGACCTGTTGGTTCTGGACATCAAGATGCCGCGTATGGACGGCATGGAGGTCCTCTCGAAACTGCGCGAAACATCACAGGTGCCGGTTATATTCCTGACCTCGAAAGACGACGAAGTGGACGAGGTCATCGGCCTGCGCATGGGGGCGGATGATTATATCACCAAGCCTTTTTCCCAACGCCTGCTGATCGAGCGTATCCGCGCGCTTCTTCGCCGTCAGGAATTGATGCAAAATAACAAGCCGGAAAGCGCTGGCGAAGCCAAAGAAAAAACCGTACGCGGCAACCTTGTCCTCGACGATGCCCGCCACCTGTGCACGTGGAAAGGCGGCCCGGTGAATTTGACCGTCACTGAATATCTGCTGGTCAAGGCGTTGGCGCAACGGCCCGGCCACGTAAAAAACCGCGACCAGTTGATCGATATGGCGTATGGTGAGAATATCTATGTCGACGACCGCACGATCGACTCGCATATCAAGCGGGTCCGTAAGAAATTCCGCGCCGTCGATGACGAATTCAACCAGATCGAAACCCTGTACGGGATCGGTTACCGCTATAAGGAAGAATAATATTGAGCTGGTGGAAACGCCGCCCGATTATCCAGCGCCCCCCGCCGCTCGACCCCGAAATCGAGGCGCGGGCGCGTATGCGCTGGTCGTCATCGTCTGAAAAAATCACCGGCCTGACCAGCAAGATCCTCGCCGTGAATGTCATCGCCCTGATGATCCTCGGTCTTGGTTTATTATATATGGGACAGTATACAGATTCCCTGATCGCTGCCGAACTGGAAAATATGCGCGGACAGGCCCGGTTTTATTCGGGCGCCTTATCGGAAGGCGCCGTACGTACAGTGTACCAGGTTTCGCCAAACCCGTACGAACAGCCGCTGGAAATCGAAGCGATCCGCCCTGAATTTGCCCGCCGCATGGTCCGCAGACTGGGAGAAATCGGCAATGCACGCATCCGGCTGTACGCTGTGGACGGGTCCGTGCTCGCGGACTCGCACCTGTTGCGCGGCGGCGGCGGGGTTGTCCATATTGAAACGCTCGATGACAGAAGCAGCGAAACGGCCTTAAAGCTCGATTCCCTCTTCGCCCAGAGCGCCACACGCTTTTTGGACATTATCCCGATGAAAACCCGCATGCCGGGCTATCCCGCCGAACAAATAGGGGACATCTTCACATTTCCCGACGCACAAAAAGCCATGGTCGGCACCATTCAGGCCAGTGCGTGGAGACGAAACGACGGTCGGATTGTCGTCACCGCCGCCGCCCCGATCCAGCGCCTGAAACAGGTGCTCGGCGTTGTGATTTTGGAACGCGAGGCGATTGAGCTGGAACGCTCGATCGCCTCGGTGCGGGTTGATGTGTTCCGCGTCTTTCTCGTGGCGCTCGGCATCACGGTTATGCTGTCCATCTATCTTTCGGGCCTGATCGGGCGGCCTTTGCAACGCCTGGCCGCCGCCGCCGAGGTGGTTCGCCGAAGC
>CAYSGL010000312.1:0-2175 GCA_964430725.1 uncultured Pseudobdellovibrionaceae bacterium | reverse complement strand
CGAGCCGGGCGTCGAACTGCACGCCAAGCAAACGATCTTCGCCGAAGGATGCCACGGTTCGCTGACCAAACAGCTGATCGCGCATTACGACCTGCGCAAAGAGGTCGATCCCCAGACCTACGGCCTCGGCGTGAAGGAGATATGGGAAATTCCGGCTGATAAACATCAAAAAGGCCTGACCGTTCATACAATCGGCTGGCCGATGGATGCGCAAACCTATGGCGGATCATGGATGTATCACTACGGTGACAATCTTGTCTCGGTCGGATTTGTCACGGGCCTTGATTACAAGAATCCCTATCTCTCGCCGTTCGAGGAAATGCAGCGTTTCAAAACCCATCCGGCGATCCGCGCCTATCTTGATAATGGCCGACGGATTGCTTATGGCGCGCGCACGATTGTTGAAGGCGGCCTGCAATCTTTGCCCAAACTAACCTTCCCCGGCGGCATGCTGATCGGCGACACGGCCGGATTTTTGAATGTCCCCAAGATTAAGGGCAACCATGCCGCGATGAAATCCGGCATGATCGCCGCCGAAAGCCTGATCGGACAAATAGAAAGCGGAATTGAGAACACGGCCTATGCCGCCAATTTCAAAAATTCGTGGCTTTATAAAGAGCTGTATCGCGTGCGCAACATCCGCCCCGGATTCAACAAGGGACTGTGGCTGGGCCTGGTCCATGCCGCCTTCCAGACAATTGGCGGATGGCTGCTGCCCTATACCCTGAAAAACCATGCCGACTACGCCCAGACCGGCAAGGCGAAGGATTATGCGCCGATTCCCTATCCCAAACCGGACGGCGTACTGACGTTCGACCGGTTGACTTCCGTTCAGGCTTCGAACACCTATCACGAAGAGGATCAACCTTCTCACCTGAAGCTGAAAGACGCCTCTGTACCAATTGCCGTGAACTTGCCCGAGTTTGCCGAACCAGCCCAGCGTTATTGTCCGGCTGCGGTGTATGAAGTGGTCGAAGAAGCCGGAACCAAGAAATTTGTGATCAACGCGCAAAATTGCGTGCATTGTAAAACCTGCGATATTAAAGATCCCTCGCAGAACATCGTTTGGACCGTACCGCAAGGCGGCGGCGGCCCGAATTACCCGAATATGTGATAGGAAGATGGTATGAAGATAATCGCCGGTCTGTGCCTGTTCGGAATGATTGGAAATGCCTGTGGCGGCAGTCCGCAGGATATGACGTATAGCGCCCTTGAACCGGCGGCCGGTGAGACGCGCCCTTATTATCGCGATACGCCTGCCGGCAGCTATCTGGCCAGCCAGTTTGCGCAAAACCAGCAGGATTGGAAAAGGGCCGAGGAATATCTGAGCCGCGTGCTGGAACACGATCCCGATAACAGCAGTCTTCAGCGTAGAGCCATGATTCTGGCGATGGGCGCAGGAGAGACATCGCGTGCCATCGCAAATGCGCGCAAAATAATCCAGACTGATCCTAAAAACGATCTGGCCTTGCTTATTGTTACCCTCGACCAGCTGGCACGCGGAGATTACGGGAAGGCGCAAACGACCCTCAAACAAATGCAGACGGGCAGTGTCGGCGAACTGATCGCGCCTGTTTTATCAGCCTGGGCTTCAAGCGCAGGCGGAACACCCGATTTTGCCACTATGCAGGATATGGCGTTTCACGACTACCACCGCTTCTTGATCACCGACTATCTCGGCCAGAAAGATCGGTTACCGGCGTTGGCGGATAAATTAATGGCCGCGTGGACGCTCGATAATTATATATTCGATAAGGTGACCAAAACGCTGGCGCGGAACGGATATAAAGACAAGGCGGTTGCCATGTACCGCGCCGCCGCCAAATCTCCCGAAACTGAGTTAAACGATATTTTTGTCGAGGAAAAAATCGCCGCGCTGTCGCAAAAAGACAGGCTGGGCCATCCTGTATCCAGCCCTGCGGAAGGCGCCGGGGAAGCCTTGTTCGACATGGCCAGATTGATGCTGCGTGAGGGCAGCCGCGAGAGCGCGCGTATCTTTACGCGCATGGCCCTGCATTTATATCCGAACTCGGACGAGGCGCAGCTGGTTATGGCCACCTTGCTGGCGCAGGACGAGCGATATACGCAATCCATCGATTATCTGCGGAACATTTCATCCGACAGCCCGCTTTACCCCGATGCCCAGCGCCAGGCCGCCGCTCTGCTTGACGAAGA
>CAYSGL010000311.1:0-2182 GCA_964430725.1 uncultured Pseudobdellovibrionaceae bacterium | reverse complement strand
GTCAAGGTCTCAACACTCGCCAATGACCCGCGGATCGAAGAAGTCGAGATCAATCCGGTTCTGGTGGGTGAAAGTGGAAATGGCGTCATAATGCTTGACGCCCTGATCCGGCTCACCTGAGCGCAATCCGAGTGTCAGACGACGGCAACTGCCGCCGGAATGCGTCGCGGTCGGGGCGGATCAGCTGCGGACAGGGTTTCCATGCGATGACTATGACGTGCCCCTTATTGCGAATACCCCATCTGGCTTAACGCAATTTTTGTGCCCGCGGCATCATCGCTGCACATGGGTCATCAGCCATCAATCCCGCCACAGAGTGCGCCAGCTATTTCAAGCAACGCCAGCCAAGCTGGACCGGCCTGCCATTTTTCGAAACAGCCGGAACCATCCGGGCATCGGATAGTCCCGTTCGAACAGATAGGCGAGCATATCCTGATCTTCCCGCGTCTTTCGATTCAGGACGGTATGTCGCAAAATTCGGCGCAGCCCGTGCGCTCGGTTGGCCCGAAACGCCGCCAGATCGAAGGTTTCAGAAAACTCGTCCAACATCCCGTTTGCATCGGCAAACAGCAGCGCGCGGTTGCATTTGTAGCATCGCCCGCAGTTCATCTTGGTCCGGCCATTCTCAAAACCATGCGTGCAAACCGTGAGGTAGTCCCGCGCATACGGCCCACGCATCACCTTATCGGTCTTGCCCAGACGCTCGATATGCATTCCGTGGCTGAGGTAGGAATGTGCGCTTGTATTCAGCAGGGGCAGAAGTGCAGGGTCCATCGGCCCGATACCGGACGCGCGCCCCAAACGCGCCTGCGCAAAGCCGACATCGCCTTTTGAGTAGAAGAAGGCGTTAAACAGGGGTTCTAGGCTTATGGCCGCGCCTGCGTTGCGCATCGAATGGCTGTGAATGAAGCGCCGCCCATAATAGCGCGACAGATCGACCGAGGTGGTCACCAGCGGCAGCTCCATATCCATCGCGAACCGGCGCGCGTGATCGCGATGGCGTTCGAAGGTGGCTCGGTTTGGATGCGCACCGATATCGTTATGCGTCAGAAGCTTGACGCGCAGATGCCGGGCGATGTCGTCGCGCGCCAGATCTTCAAAGGCATAAAGGCTGTCGATGCCGCAACTCATGCCCAAAGCCACGCCCTTGGACAGGTCAGGCGGACGGTTTTCAATGCGTGCCTCGGCCGAGATCGGCACAATGTGCCAATCCTTGCTGGCACCCGCCAACAGAGTTTGCACACCCCTACGCAGGCTATCGAGGCGCTGCGCATCAATGCTGCCTTCGACGGCAATGGGCATGTTTCGCGCCATCGCCGGGATCAGCAGAAAGACCAGAAACGGGTCAAACTCTGGCGTGGCATCGGCAAGTGGCCCGAAATCACCGCCGTGAAAGATCGACAATCTGTGTTGGTCATCCCCAACCCGCAGCGCGATGCTGGTTTCGAGTTCTGCGCCGACGCGGTCACGCCGCAGATCTGAAAGAACGATCGTCATGGCGCAGTTTCCCCTTCGTCTTCCGATTTCCAGAATGCCAAACGACCAAGCTTTTTGTTGCGCTTCAATGCCTTTGCGTTGAACGGGATTAGCAACCCCTGGCAGGTGAAACAATCCCCACCCATCCCACAAGCGGGCTCCCAGCACCGCACCGGCTGCACGAAACCAAGCGCAATTCTGGCCAGGTGCAGATTGCCCGACCCCTTGATCAGGATCAGCTCATCCGACCGGGAAGTTGACTTAACATGCTCGAACGCCTCTCGCGGGCTGGCAAAGCCAAGAATGCGACCCGTCTCGATATCTTCTGGTGTTGGCTTGGCATACGAGATGTCCTTACCAACAAAGATCACCTGATCCGCAATCTCACGCGCGCGAAGCCATGCCTTGCGATACCTTGACGATCCGCTTCCCGGATAGTCCGAAATCACCCCAAGGATTAGCCGCTTTCGGGGCATTTGGGCCTGGGCCAGCATGTCGAAGGCAAGACCCAGTGTTCCATCCGGCGCCTTGGTAGTGTCCAGGACGAAGGTGGGGCCGCCCGGCACAGGCAATACACTGCAGCGGCCATCAACAGGTGAGAATGTCTCTATTTGGGGCGCGATCAGGCGCGCCGGAACGCCCAGTTCAAGCGCCGCTGCCGTGGCCGCAGCGACAGGCATCCAGAAATGCGCCCCCGGAAACTGGG
>CAYSGL010000310.1:0-2188 GCA_964430725.1 uncultured Pseudobdellovibrionaceae bacterium | reverse complement strand
GGCAAAGCCGGTATGCGGGCGCTCCTTCCATAACTTCTCCCGCTCCAACTTCTCCCGCTCCGCTTTAATGACAAAATCGCTTTTGGCGATGCCGGCTTCGTGCTTAAATGGCCGCCATGTTCATTTTGCGCCTGCAGTGCATCGATAAACCCGGAATCGTCGCCGCCGTTGCGTCGGCGCTGCGCGATACAGGCTGTAATATCGAAGAATCGGCGCAGTTTTTTGAGCGCAGCTCGGGCCTTTTTTTCATGCGCATCCAGTTTAGCGAAGTGCAGCAAAATGCCGCTGCCGCTTTTATCAAGGCTATGGAACGCCCCGCGCAACAATACGCCATGGATTGGCGCGTCTGCACAAAGGATAATCCTGTCAAATCATTGATTCTCCTATCAAAAGAAGATCATTGTGCAGCAGACCTTTTATACCGCTGGCAAAGCGGCGCACTGGCGATCAATCCGGTTGCGATCGGCTCGAACCATGAATCCGCAGCAAAACTGGCGGGGCAATACGGCCTGCCGTTTTACCACCTGCCTATCACGCCGGACACCAAACCACAGCAAGAGCAACAAATCCGCAGCCTAATTGAACAAACCGGCGCCGAGCTGATTGTCCTCGCTCGCTACATGCAAATTCTCTCCGATCAATTTACGAAGGATTACGCGGGCCGCATCATCAATATCCACCATTCTTTTCTGCCCGGCTTTAAAGGCGCAAAACCCTATCACCAAGCTTACGCGCGCGGGGTGAAACTGATTGGCGCGACGGCGCATTTCGCCACCCCCGATCTTGATGAAGGCCCGATTATCACCCAAGAAGTACAGGCCGTTACCCACCGCGATACGCCCGATATGATGCAGCAACGTGGCCGCGATACGGAACGCCGCGCCCTTGCGCACGCGCTCCAGCTTTATACCGAGCGGCGCATCTTCGTGCACGACCACCGGACCGTTATTCTGTAGTTTATATCCATCCCGATCCTTTCATGGTAAAAAGACGCATGGCTTCGTCCCCTTCCCGATTCTGGTCCATTCTTGATCCCCTGACCGGTGCGGATAAATTGCGCATCGAAAAATCGCGGCTTGAGGCGTTTCTGGATGCCATGCCGGGTCAATATTGCGGCTTTGCGCAGGATGGGGCCGTTATCTATTCATCGGGTTTCTGCCGCCTGATCGGGCTGGAAACGGTCAAAAATCTGGCCGATGTGCAAAATTGCCTGGCCACCAGCGACGCCGCCGCGCTTGAAGGGCAATGGGACAGGCTGGAGCGCACAGGCCAGGGCTTTACCCTGACGGCCCGTCACGCCGAGAAAACAGGCTTGTCCCTGCGCCTGTCGGGAACGCGGGGAATTGCGCTCGACGGGCGCGACCGGTTCGACATTTTATGGATCGAAGATGTCACGACGCAGCAACAAGAACATGTCACGCTGCAGCAAAAACTGGACAGCGCCGAGCGCGAAAAAATCGTCTTCGAAGGGATGATCGATTCCCTGCCGCGCCTTTTCTGGCGGCGGGGAGCGGGCTCCGAACTGCAATGGGTGAACAGGGCCTATGCCGAAGCCTTCGGCATAGAGCCGCAGCAAATTATTGCCGAACAGACCGAAATCGCCACTGCCGGTAAAAACCGATCCG
This sequence comes from uncultured Pseudobdellovibrionaceae bacterium, assembly GCA_964430725.1. GTDB lineage: Bacteria > Pseudomonadota > Alphaproteobacteria > Micavibrionales > Micavibrionaceae > CAYSGL01. The sequence goes on along the minus strand of CAYSGL010000310.1, from coordinate 563 downwards.
CGCCGCCCAAGGAGATGGCAAAGCAGGCTTTGGCAACCGGCGAGGCACAGACGGCGCGCAGCTATGTCATCATCAAGGGCCAGCGCAAAATGATGCTGCTGAATGAAATCCCGCTGGCAAATCACGGCGGGACGGTCGGGTTTGCCCTCGACCTGACACGCGAAGAGGAGCTGGAGCGCGAACTGCTCCGTGAACGGGCCTCGACCAAGGGCATGCTCGAGCAGATGCGCACCGCCATCTCTATTTACAGCGCGGACCAGCGCATGAGCTTTTACAATTCGGCCTATGTCCAGCTATGGGGGCTGGAAGAAGAATGGCTGAACAAGCGCCCCAAGATCGGCGAGGTTCTGGAGAGGCTGCGCGAACAGCGCAAATTACCCGAACAGGCCGACTTCAAAAAATTTAAAGATCACTGGGTCCAGCTGTTCAACAATATCATGGAGCCGGAAGAGGATATCATGTATCTGCCCAACGACACGGTCCTGCGGCGTGTCGTCGTCCCGCACTCAGGCGGGGAGAAAGCCAGCGGCCTGATGTTTATGTTTGAGGATGTGACAAGCCGG
>CAYSGL010000309.1:0-2191 GCA_964430725.1 uncultured Pseudobdellovibrionaceae bacterium | reverse complement strand
TATCGAAATTCTGGGTCGAGCGCTGTGTCTGCGCCCCCCAGTATGCGTCAAAGGGAACCTCGATCTCGCCGATGGAATCGGTTTCGATGCGGGTTTTTTGGCTGGCTTTGGCGGCTTGGGTCATCAAAATCTCCTTGAATCAATCGGCGGCATTTAACCACCAAGCAGCTCGCCCGCCAAGCCCTGTTTATTTATTGTTTCAGCACGAGCATATCGGTGAAGCGGAGAGGAGGGCCAATCAGCTTATTCGTGGCGATGCGTGTCTCGCTGAATGTTATAACGCCGCCGCTGGCCCCTATTGCTTTGCGGATATCATTCTCCGGATATTGATATGTTTCTACAAGGGCCAAGTCTCCCGCAGAATTGCGGGTGCTATTTTGACGAACATGAGAGTTATCATCAGACGACGGCTCGAAATTCAAGGCGAGCAGGCCGCCTTTGCGGGTTACCCGCATCATATGCTGAATGGTATCCGTTGCGTTGGACAAGAGATAGAGGGTGCCGGAGCTGATGCAGAAATCGAAGGTTTCGTCTTTATACGGAAAATCTCTTGTATCCAGATTGACCACCGACAGAACGGCCTGTGGCAGTCTTTGTCGGCAGAGTTTGAGCATTTTTATACTGCTGTCCATGCCATGGATGGCTATATCCGGGCGTTTTTTGGCGAATGGAGCGGCACTTAAGCCACTGCCGATGCCGACATCCAGAAGTTTGGGGCTTGTTGCCGATGCGAAGGACGACAGTAAAGGGCGCATTTTTGTGTAAAGGAAGCCCGGTGGAGGGAAATATCCCCTGCGTACATTGCTTTCATAGTCATCGGCAAACGGACCGTTATATGTGTCGGTCGCAGTGCATAACGAAGGTAAGTGTGACATAATGCTAAAAAATTATGTCAATTTTATTGGTTGGTCAAGTGATGTTTTTACCGCTTCAAAAACGTCACATGGCCCATCTTGCGGCCCGGCTTGGCCTCGTCCTTACCGTAGATGTGCACGCAGGCGCCCGCCGTGGCCATATAGCGGGGAATATCGTTGATATCATCACCAATTAAATTAAGCATTTCGGCATTGGAAAAGGGGGCGGGATCGCCAACGGGCAGGCCGCACACGGCGCGCACGTGGTTTTCGAACTGCGATACGGCACAGGCATCGATGCTCCAATGGCCGGAATTATGGGTGCGCGGGGCAATTTCATTAGCGAGAATACGCCCATCCTTGGTGACGAACAGTTCCAGCGCCAGAACCCCGATCAGGTTGACGCGCTCTGCCAGCGCGCGGGCCATTTGTTCGGCACGTTCGCGTTGGTCCGCCGGAATAGGCGCGGGAGCGATGGTTTTATGCAGAATGTGGTTTTTATGTTCATTCAGGACGGCCGGGTATACGGCCATGCCGCCAAACTGATCGCGGGCCACGACAACAGAGATTTCATAAGCGAAATCAATGATTCCCTCTGCAATCAGCTCTGTACGGCCCAGTTTTTCCCAGCTTTCCAAAGAATTGTCACCAATCGTATGTTTTAATTGCCCTTTCCCGTCATAGCCGAAGCGGGTCGTTTTTAATATGACGGCCTCGCATTTCCATTGCGAAAGAACCGTATCGATATCCTTCGGCCCGTGAATAGCGGCCCATGGTGCTGTGTCGATCCCAATGTCATTGAGGTATTGTTTCTCGGCTAACCTATTCTGGGATATGGATAAAAGCGTATCATCGGGCCAGACTTCACCGTATCGTTTCAGGGTGCGGATTGTCTCAACCGGGATGTTTTCGAACTCATAGGTTACAACATCCACCGATTTGGCAAAGGATTCCAACGCCGCCGCGTCATCATAGGGCGCGCAAGTTGTTTCACGTGAAACATCAAAAGCGATCGCGTTTTGTTCCGGGGCGTAAATATGGGTGCGAATGCCGAGCCGCGCGGCGGCCATGGCGCTCATCCGTCCCAATTGTCCGCCGCCAAGAATGCCAAGAGTTTTGATTGTCTGTGTCATGGGGAGAGTATTAATATGTCCCGATCTTTTCGCCAAGGTGTTTTCGACTTGATGGAATGATGGGAAGCGCCTAAATATTCCATAATAATTATTAATGAGTAGAATAAGGTATCCGGTTCCATGAGAGATTTTACCCCCTGCCTGATGCAATGTTTCCATAATGCTAAAAGTGAGGTTGAGGGATGGCTGGCCCTTAATCTTCTT
>CAYSGL010000308.1:1616-2194 GCA_964430725.1 uncultured Pseudobdellovibrionaceae bacterium | reverse complement strand
CTTTTTGCCATCCGGTTTCAAAGGATTGAGCAATACCACATTGAGGTTTTAGCCCGTAATGCAGACGAAGCCTTTGCGGAAGCCGTCAAGCTGTTTCAGGCGGACGAGGGCAGGGCGCAACGCCTTATCTCGATGCTGGACTATTTCACGGCTGAAAATCTCACCAAAGCGAAAGGGGAATAATCATGGAACAGATGGATATGACCCCTGAACAGGCAATGACTCCCGAAGAAAGAGCCGCTTATCTCAAAAGAGAATTGCGGAATTTTTGCGGGACTGAAATATGGTTTCGGCATCCGTACTTTCGGAAATTTTTACATACGGAAGGCGTCCAGTTTTTGGCTGAAATGGCGGGAAGCTATTGGCTGATAGACATGATTTTCGGTTTCCAGCTCGACCAGCAGGCCGTTAAGGATGAATATTTTCAGCTTTGGGAATTGAAGGTCACAGAAAACAAGGCCGCAACGCTGACTTGCGACAATGGAAACGGCGAAATCGTTTTTACCCATACTTTGGATTACACGGATTTTCCGCTTGAAAGCATACGCCTGTATTTCACGGATAATGTCTTGTTGCTC
>CAYSGL010000308.1:0-1606 GCA_964430725.1 uncultured Pseudobdellovibrionaceae bacterium | reverse complement strand
CGCTTTCAAGCAATCCGTCAATCTTAGCCAGTATGCCGCAGGGCAGGGGTATGAACTCGACCGGAAAAAATCCACCCGTTCATCCCTTGTCATGCGCCAGCCGGCGACAGGCGATAAAATCATCATTTCCAAGAAAGGCGCGAACTGGGTTTATTTTTCGGTTCACGACGACAGCGACAACGGAACGATTGTTGATTTTATCGAAAAACGCACCAGCAAGACCCTGCCCGAAATCGGGCAGGAACTGGCCGCATGGACAGGCGGGGCGGCGGCATTGCCCCTTTATAGCTTGCCAGATGTTCAGGAGCAGGTTTACGACCCCGACCGCATCCGGCGGGCTTTCGGATGGATGAAGCCCACCACGGCCCACCCGTACCTGATAGGCGAGCGAAAAATCCCCGCCGATGTGTTGAAAGATTCCCGCTTTGCAGGGCGCATATTTCAAGACCGTCATGGCAACGCCGTTTTCCCGCACCAGAACGGGCAGGGCGTTTGCGGGCTGGAACTGAAAAACCACGATAAGGGCGTTTTCATGCGCGGGAGCGCCAAAGCCCTATGGCTTGGCAATATTAACCCCGCAGATACGGTTTTGACGCTTGCAGAGGCCGCTATCGACGCTTTGAGCCACTTCGCCTTGTTCAGACCGCAGGGCGCATCCTATGGGGCTGTATCGGGCGGCATGAAGGATAACCAGTTTGATTGCCTTTTGGCCGTTATCGGGAAAATGCCGAAACTAGAAAAAATCATCCTTGCCGTAGACAACGACAAGGGCGGCGACAAAATCGCCAGCCGGATTGAAGGCTACCTTGCCGATAAGTTTACTGGCGAGATCGTCCGGCATATTCCGGCAGGGCAGGGGATGGATTGGAACAATGTTTTGAAGGAGCAAAAAAATGAATATAGCTTGTGAGCATCCGAAGATTAAAGGCTATCTGGTATCAGGCGGCATCCGCGATTTACAGGAGCGCGAAAATTGCCATGCGCTTGTTACGTCAATCTTGGAGTGGCTAAGCCATAATAGCCATCTGGCGGCTCTTTATTCCAATGCCATGTATTTGCATATTTATAGCTTGTCCGGCGGCGGGGTAAGAGTGGAATGTATCAGCGACACGCAAGGATGGATGGAAAGTTTCGACCTAGAGGATTTTTCTTTTCCCGCTGCCTTGTCGAAAATCGTTCTTAGCGATTTAAGAATCCTTCAGCTTGAAGAAGAATGGCTCGACTAGGGGGGATGATATGGCTAATCGCGGAAATTTCAGACTGCCAAAAATAGTGGAGCATTGGGATGATGAACGCTCTATCGGAAACGGCATAATCGTTACTTTGAAGGCGGGATATTATTTTTATGACGATTGCGGCGTTATGGGTTTTGACACGACCAGAGAAGCGCGGGAAGCAATTAGGGGCGTGAAGCGTCCAAAAGGAACGCCCAAAATTTAGGCACAAACCAGCATTACAGAAACCGCCTTTCGGGGCGGTTTTTTGCGTCTGGAATATTGGCGCGTCAGACCTGGCAACGACCGGGCGGCGCGATCGCAGCAGACCAGGACGGCGGAGATAGGAGGATTGGACAGTAAGGATAAGTGGAAACAAGATAAAAGATATA
>CAYSGL010000307.1:0-2201 GCA_964430725.1 uncultured Pseudobdellovibrionaceae bacterium | reverse complement strand
CGCCCCTGCACGATGGGGACGGCAAAGAAAATGAACAAACGTCATGCGCGGTCGATACATGGGTGGCCATGACCAACCAGTCCGTTATGGAAGCACGCCGTGAAACCGCCATGCAGCGCCGCTTCATCGCCAAGGCCGACAGCGTGATCGAATATGGATGTATGGCCAAATATCTGAAAAAAACCGAAACCGATGTCGCCGCCATCTTCAGCGAAAGCGACCAATGGGTCAACCGCCCCGTCGACCTGATCGGCAGGGTGCACGTTATGAACAAAACGCTTGGCGCGCAATCAATGGACAGCGCCCTGATCAATGTCGTCTGGGCCGCACACGAAGCCTATAAACAGAATTTCAGCCATGCCTTGATGGGCGGACTGGAAGGATATAGCGAACAACCGAACGGTGAAGCCTGTGCCGACATGCAAAAAGTATGGGACGCCGCGAAATGCCAGAATTTCCCCGGCGCAAGCGAAGCGTTCCCGCGCTTTACCGATTTGATTGATAACGACCCCCGCAAATTCCCTTCGGCGACCTGCAACAACACCGGCATTCACGACTATATGATCAACGCGGCAAAGAATAAGGCAACGCGCTATGATGCGGTCAATCCCAAATTTGAGTATGTCGCGCCGCTTGATGAAAAATCGGGCGATTGCGCCCGGCCCGTTCCGACAGGCGTGATGGTGTATGAAACCGTTCGACCGGACCCGGATTCCACCGATTTTAAATTCGGGAAAATGATGAAAAATTTGGGAGAGCGCGGTTACGTCACCATGGACGAGCTGGAAGAAGCGTTCCCCGATAAGGAAGAACGCGAAATAATTATCAAACGGCTGCAAGAAGCAGGGGTCAAAATCCTGCCCGCCGGCACGAAGGTCCCCGAAGGCGAGAAAATGGGTGATCTTCTCGCTGGTAACGATTTTATAGGGGATATGAAAGTATACAGCGATGCCGTCTGTCCCAATCCCGGCTGCCATTATAGCAATCCGGATAAGGAAGGACTGGGGAAATGCACGTTCCCCGCACCAGAGGATGAAAAAGATAAATAAGATGAAGAGTTTATTTGCGCAAACAGGCGCTTTTTCGATACACTGAAAGACAGGGGCAAGCCATGAACAAAATTTGGATCTATTCGGTACTGGCATGCGCGGCGATCATACTGACCGCACCCGAGGCGTATGCGCAGGTTTATAATTCGCCGCCGCGTACAGCGACCGGAAAGACCGCACCCGCCGCGAAAACCGCGCCGCAAACCTGCGATCCCAAATATTGGGAATCGATGTCCTCGCGCGCCTGGATGGAAGCGCAACGTGAGATATCACAGAATAAAAACCTGATTTTCAAGCCGGACAGCGTCATGGAATATGTCTGTTTCGATAGCTTTATGCAGCATGCCGCAGAACATATCGGCGATGTGTTTACCCACACAACCTATTTCGACCAGCAAATGATCATCCAGCGCGGCACAGATTACAGCCTCGAAAAGGCGTTAACAAAGGCCGTGACCGACAGTTATAAAACCTATATCGCGTCCAATTTCGGCCACAAGCATCTGGGGGAGCGTTCCGCCCATCTGGGCGGCGGTGTGACCGCCGACCGCACATTAGGCGATGCATCGGCCATGCAGTCCTATCAGTGTAATATCATGGCCAATATCTGGAATGCGGCCAAATGTGAGAATCTGGTCCATAACGACCAATTCCAGAATGACGGGTTTTTCCCGTTCGACGACCTGAAAACACCCGACGGTCAGGTTGAGGTCAAGGGCCTGAAAAACGGTGATGTGCCCGATCCACGTAAATTCCCGACCCAGTGCGCCAAGCCAAACAACGGCAACTTTGCCTGGGACAAAGCCCTGCCGCGCGCGACCAATAACGAGGACAAACTGTATCAATTTGCCAAACCGGTTACGGCAACATACGATCTGATCCGCCCCAAATTAAAACCCGGCGCCTGTTCCGATGCGATTGCCACGGGCGTGACCGTCATCGGCGATGTATCGAACAAGACCGGCTATATGGATGGCGTTTGTTCAAACCCCGGCTGTTCCTATAAAAAAGGAAGCTCGGGGTCTGTCGGCAAATGTATACCAAATTAATCGGCCCCTCTCTCACTAATTATCTTGAATAATCCCAAGGGGTTGGGTTTACTCAGGGCCATATGGTCCTGAGAATTTACCAGAATATCCTGCGCCTTTCCCC
>CAYSGL010000306.1:0-2216 GCA_964430725.1 uncultured Pseudobdellovibrionaceae bacterium | reverse complement strand
ATCTGGCCGGTTCATTGATGATGCACGAAGCGGGCGGAGTCACCCGAAAGTGGGATGCGTCGCCCTATCATCCGGCGGATGAGCGCGGCGGCCTGATCAACACAACCGATCCCGACCTCTGGCCGCGCCTGCATCACCATTTTATCATGCCGATTGAGGACAAAATCCGCGCGTGGACCAAATAACGTCCGATTCGTGTTTCACGTGAAACAAATCAGGCCAAGCTTTTTTTCGCAGCCTTCCACGCATCCAGCAATTCAGCCAGATCACAGTCTACCAATTGCTTATTTTGTGAATGAATAAACTTCTCCATATTATTGAAATTTAATATAAATTTCTCATTCGTCTTTCGCATGATTTCTTCCGCATCATGGCCGGACAGACGCGCATAATTCACCAGGCAGAACATCAAATCGCCAAGCTCTTCGGCAATATCGTCTTGATTTCCTTGGGTTATGGCCGCCTGTACCTCAGCGTACTCTTCAGCCACCTTACCCCATGCATCGCTTGAATTTTGCCATGTAAACCCTTGTTTTGCCGCTTTTTTTTTGTAGTTTTTGCGCGCGGAGAAGGGCGGGCAGGCCGCGCGTCACACCGGCCAAAGCGCCGGAATCCTGCCGTTTTTTGGCCTTTTGCGCTTCCCAGATATCCACCACCTCAGCCGCATCAGCCGCGCTCTGGTCGCCAAAGACATGCGGATGGCGGAACACCAGTTTTTCGACCAGATTCTCGACCACATCGTCAAAATCAAACAGGTTTTGCTCCTCGGCCATGCGCGCATGGAACACAACCTGCATGAGAAGATCGCCGAGCTCGTCCTTGACATCGTCCATATCGCCACGCTCGATCGCATCTGCCACCTCATAGGCTTCCTCGATCGTATGGGGAATAATGCTCTCGAATGTCTGCTCGATATCCCACGGACAGCCGCGCTCCGGATCGCGCAGCCGCGCCATGATCGCCAACAGGCGTTCGATCGGTTTGTCGCCAGATATCTCGTTATTTTTCGGGGGTTTCGATGCCGGGGGAGCGCTCATTACACAGCCTCTTTCCTTGTGATATTGATGTGATAATGTATATTATGTAATATATTGGAGTGGGGTAGACGGACGGGGGTATACAGGCTGCCTGTTTTGTTGCCTTATACTGTCAATTCAACCTCCATCCCGTCATATGCCAGTTCATAGCCATCGGGTAATGCGCCGCTCGCGCTTTGGTAATCAATATTGCGCGCCAGATGCGTCAAAATCACGCGGCGCGCGCCAACGCGCCGGTTATAGGCATAAACTTCGGCAAAATTGGCATGAACGGGATTGTCTTCTTGCAGATAGCCGGCGCCGTCCACAATCCACGTTTCAATGCCAGCCAACGCGTCAAAGGCAGCCTCATTCAAACGCTTCATGTCGGTTGAATACGCCACCTTGCCGATACGATACCCCACGGACGTACGCGTACCGTGATCCTGTTCAAAGGCCAATAAATCAACACCTTTGACATTAATGCCCTGGTTTAATTTAATGATGTAACCATCTAAAACAGAAGGATAAAATCCATCTTTACTTTCAAACATATAGGAGAATCGCTGCCGAATTTCCGCCATGGTGTCCGCATCGCCGTAAACCGCATATTTCTTGCGGCCATGTATACGCGAGAGCGTCGTGAATTCGTCAATGCCATGGACATGATCGGCATGGGCGTGGGTATAGAGAATGGCGTCAACATCCTCAATATCATGCCGGTTCAATTGTTCACGCAGATCGGGCCCCGTATCGACCAAAATCCGCGCATTCTTGGTTAAAATGACGATCGAGGCACGCGTTCGGCGGTTTTTTGGGTCATTCGGGTTGCATTTACCCCAATTATTGCCGATTGCAGGCGTTCCGGCGCCGTTACCACAGCCTAATATGATGATTTTTCCCGCACTCATACCAATTTCGCCTTATCGAACAACCGAAAAAAGTTATCCGTCGTTATTTTGGCAAAGTCGGTGACCTCCAGCCCATACAGGCCAGCAAGAAATTCCCCCGTATGGCGCACATACGCGCTTTCATTGGTTTTTCCACGATAGGGTTCGGGCGCAAGGAACGGCGCGTCCGTTTCCACCAATACCCGGTCAAGCGGGACCGTACGCGCGATATCCTGCAATTGCGTCGATTTCTTGAAGGTGACGATACCGGAGAAAGAGATATAGAACCCCTCTTCCAAGGCGGCTTCGG
>CAYSGL010000305.1:0-2228 GCA_964430725.1 uncultured Pseudobdellovibrionaceae bacterium | reverse complement strand
TGGCTGACATTCACTAATTTGCGCGACGGGTCCGATGATGACGCGGAGGCCGCGCCCTGGGCGGCGGGTGTTGCTGTGTCGGCCTTGGCCGGGCCGCGCTCTTCATCATCGAACAGCGCGTCAAGCCCGCGCCCCAATCCTCTTTGTTTCGTGACCATCGTGTTTCTTCCTTATCCTGTTTCGTCTTCTTGTCTTTTCTTTGTGCCGGTATTCACGGTCATTTGCCCGTTATGCGGCCTGCGATCTTCAAATCTGACAGGCATCTGCCTGTCATCCTTACCGGCACCCCTTTATCAGGCGGCGCGGGTGGGCGGCCCTAATAGTTGGTTATTACCAGTTATTTGCTTTTCGCGCAAGAGAACTTCGCGCGCCAGGTTGATATAGGCGCGCGCGCCCGGCGAACGCATATCATACACAATCGCCGGCAGGCCATAGGACGGCGCCTCGCTCAAACGAACATTGCGCGGGATGATCGTCTTGTACACTTTATCGCCGAAATGTTCGCGCACATCCGCTTCGACCTGCACCGAGAGATTATTACGCTTGTCGAACATGGTCAGGACCACGCCGTGAATATCCAGATCGGGGTTAAAGCTTTTTTTCACCCGCTCGATGGTTTTGGACAAATGCGAGAGGCCTTCCAGCGCATAAAACTCCGCCTGAAGCGGGACAACCACCGCGTCGGCGGCGACCAGCGCGTTGAGCGTCAGCAGGCTTAAGGACGGGGGGCAATCAATAATGACATAATCAAACGGCAGGGGGACGCGTAAGGCCTGTTTCAGGCGATATTCGCGCTCGTCGGTCGTGACCAGCTCGATTTCGGCACCGGACAGGTGAATCGAGGACGGCAGGACCGAAAGGCGGGGGACACGGGTTTGCTGCGCTGCATCAATTACTTTCTCCCCCTCGAAAATCACATCATAGGTCGACAGGCGCAAGCCGGCCCGTTTTATGCCTAATCCGGTGCTCGCATTGCCCTGTGCGTCCAGATCGACCAATAACACTTCCTGACCGCACGCGGCCAGCGCGGTGGCCAGATTGACGGCGGTGGTCGTTTTGCCGACGCCGCCTTTCTGGTTGGCCACGGCCAGAATACGCGGGGTACGAAAATCGGCGGAATCCGTCATGGCAACCTCTTACAGAGCAATACAGGAATAAATGGATGGCCGATCATGCCCAATTCAGCGATAAAGAGTCAAGTGAAAGCGCCCCTGTGCATTTTGTTTCACGTGAAACAAATCCGGCGGGCGGGACGGAAAACAAGGGGATATCAGGACCGGACCGGCGCTTAACGGCGGTGGCGGGCGCCCGTCATGCACAAAATCATGGCATCCGGATCGGTAACACTTTTGTGGGTATCAAGGGTGAAATCCCATTTTTTGCGCGCCTCATCAACTTCTTGCGCCCATTGCGCCCCCTTGGGGAAAATCATGGTCAGGGCGGGATTCGCCGCAATCCATGGCGCACAATGATCGAGCGGGGCGGTCAGGTTGGCCAGCGCGCGGGCCGTGACAATATCCGGCACCAGATTTGTTTCACGTGAAACAAAATCTATCCGCGCGTTATGAATCGTGGCACCGGCATTTGTTTCACGTGAAACAAATTCCAGGAAACGGCATTTCTTGCCAATCGATTCCACCAGATGCACCTGTATATCGGGACGGCAAATCGCGATAACCAATCCCGGAAATCCGGCGCCGCTGCCGATATCGACCAGCGTTCGCGCCGTTTCGGGAATCAGGGGTAATAGCTGGAGAGAATCCGCGAAATGGCGGTCCCACGCATGGGGAAGGGTGGCGCGGCTGACCAGATTCATTTGTGTCTGCCAATCCTGTAGATGGGCGAGATACTGTTCCAGCCGGATTTTTGTTTCACGTGAAACAAATTCTGGGGCGGCCATCACGCGGCCTTCCGTTTCACATGGCGGAGCAGGGCAACCACTGCCGCCGGCGTCACACCGGGGATGCGCGCCGCCGCGCCCAGCGTCGCAGGCCGGACATGTTCCAGCTTCTGCCGCACCTCGTTGGACAGGCTGCCGATCTGGGCATAATCAAGACTGGCGGGAATAGCCAACGCCTCGTCCTTGCGGAACGCCTGAATATCGGCGTCCTGCCGTCCGAGATAGCCGGCATAGCCGGCATCGATTTCCATCTGCTCGCGCACATCGGCGCGGATCGCGTTCATTTCGGGCCAGATCGCGGCCAGCCGCTCCCATCCGCCCAGACCGG
>CAYSGL010000304.1:0-2267 GCA_964430725.1 uncultured Pseudobdellovibrionaceae bacterium | reverse complement strand
GGCCGCATAATTCTGCGGCTATTGCCGATATAAAAACGGGGACGGTTTATGTTATTGACAGTTATTTCGGCAAGCATGGAGCTGACGCTTATGCCGTCCCGCTTGATGATTGGGCCGATTTCTGGCGTCCCCCGGGGGCAAAGCGCGGCCCCCCGCTGGAGACGGGAAAAGAGGAACAAGATTAGGCGGGTGAATCGAAACGGGCGCCCAGCGTCGCCATTAAATCGAAAAAGTCGGGGAAGCTGGTATTGACCGGGCGGGCATCGTCGATGGCAACCGGCTGGTCGGTGACAGTTCCAAGGACGAGGAAGCTCATGGCGATGCGGTGATCGAGCGCCGTTTCAATGGTTGCCCCGCCGCGCGGCGGTTTGCCGGTGCCGTGAATGCTTAGCCAATCTGCGCCCATCTCCAGATCAACGCCACAGGCTTTCAAGCCTTGCGCGACCATCAGCAGCCGATCGCTTTCCTTGACGCGCAATTCTTCAAGGCCCGTCATACGGGTCGTCCCATGGGCACAGGCCGCAGCCATGGCGAGGATGGGGAATTCATCAATCATGCTCGGCACGCGCGATTCGGGAACATCGATTCCGGTCAGTGGGCCAATGCCGCGAATGACCAGATCGGCGACGCGCTCGCCGGCTTCGATGCGGTCGTTGTTAAAACCGATATCCGCCCCCATCTCGCGCAGGGTGACGTACAGGCCATTGCGCCGTTCATTCATACCGATAGAGGGGAGTGTGACATCCGAACCTTGATTGATAATGGCGGCCACGCAGGGGAAGGCCGCGCTGGACGGGTCGCTGGGCACATGAACGCTGGTGCCGTGAAGCTGTTGGCCGCCGCGCAGGTGGATCGCTTGCGCGCCGCCGTCGATATCCTCGACATCGACGGTAACCCCGAACCCGCGCAGCATATTTTCCGTGTGGTCACGGGTTGGTTTGTCTTCGATAACGCTTGTCGTTCCCTCGGCGGTCAGGCCAGCCAGAAGCACCGCCGATTTTACCTGCGCCGATGCGACAGGCAGTCGATAATCAATCGCGTGCGGACTGTTGGTGCCGAATATGGTCAGGGGCAGCCGCCCGCCTTCGCTTGATTCGAATCGGACGCCCATGGATTCCAGCGGCGTCATCACGCGTGCCATCGGCCGTTTGGTCAGGGAGGCATCGCCCGTCATACGTGCAGTGATGGCATGCCCGCCGATCACCCCTATGAGCAGCCGCGTCGATGTGCCGCTATTGCCCATATCGATGGTGTTTGAGGGCGATTTTAAATTGCCGAGGCCGACGCCTTCGCAATGCCACACACCCTCTTTGTCTTTGTCGATGGTCGCGCCCATGGCGCGCATAGCGCTGGCCGTGTTGATCACATCCTCGCCTTCCAGCAATCCGTAAATCGTGGTGCGGCCCTGGGCCAAACCGCCGAACATCAAGGCGCGATGCGAAATCGATTTATCGCCCGGAATGCGCGCGGTGCCGGACAGCGCGCCGCTCTTGCGCGCGGTCATGGGTTTGGCGGCGGCGGTGTTATCGTGGGGCATGACGGGGTATATACACGAAAAATCAGGAGATCAGCGAGGTTTTTTCACCGTAGACTCTGTTTGGTGCCAACATGTCCGCATCGATGCCGAGTGCGGCAATATCATCGGGCAGTTTGTTATCCAGTGTCAGGGAAACACAGGCTCTCGCCATGGCATCGCATGTTTTGATTCCATACCCGCCTTGTCCGACAAGCCAGATAAATCCCGCAGCTTTGGGGTCGGGACCAACAGCAGGCGCGTCATCCGGCAAGAAGCTGCGCAATCCGGCCCAGCTTGAATGTACGCGCCCGACTTTCAACGTCGTGCGTTCTTCCAGTAGCCATGCTGCTGTAGCAATGTCTATTTCCTCCGGTTGAACGTCATGCGGCTCGACGGGTGTTGTATCCATGGGTGATGCAATCAACCGCCCCGTTTCCGTTTTGAAATAAAACGTCTGGTCCAGCGAAATAACCATTGGGTAGGGCTTGTTTTTATATTCGTCTGGCAAGTCTATGGTGATAACCGTTCGACGCTTGGGTATAAGGCCAAGCGGTGCGACCCCCGCCGTTTGAGCGATACGGTCAGCCCACCCGCCTGCGGCGTTGATGATATAGCGCGCAACATAGGCATCTTTATCCGTTTCGATGATCCAGTGTTGCCCATCATGCCGGATTGACTGGATACCTATGCTGGTCTCCAGCGAGCCGCCTTTCTTTTTTAACCCCTAAAGCCATCCCTGATGCAGGGCGGC
>CAYSGL010000303.1:0-2270 GCA_964430725.1 uncultured Pseudobdellovibrionaceae bacterium | reverse complement strand
ATTGATTTGGGTTTATTCATCATCATGTGCGAGGTCTTGGCCTGTCCGGACTTGACCTTGCCGCTTGCCGTCAGCTTGAAGCGCTTCTTGGCAGAGCTTTTGGTTTTCATTTTCGGCATTTCTAACTCCTTGATAGGATTGATAAAAGCATAATCGAGGCAGCCGTTTTCACGCCAGATCATGCGGTAATGCGGGGGTTATAGCCCCAAAAGGGGCGGAAAATCAAGGGTTATTCTCGCGGCGTGCGGGCCAAAGGCGTCGCGTACTGGTTTTCCAGGTCCCACGGGAAGTGCACCCATGTGTCCTGGCTGACCTCGGTGACATAGGTATCGACCAGCGGCGTACCTTTTGGTTTTGCATAAATGCACGCATAGTGAGCGTTGGGGTAGAGCTCGCGCGCAACCTTGAACGTCGCGCCGGTATCGACCAGATCATCCACCACGATCCAGCCTGCGCCGCCGCCTTCATCGGCCATGTCCGGGCGTTTAAATATCTGAACGCCTTCTTTTTGTTCTTTGACATCGTATGAGGACATGCAGAATGTCTCAATGGTCAGGACTTCGAGCTCGCGGGCCAGAACGCAGGCGGGGACAAGGCCGCCGCGCGTGACGCCGATAATCCCCTTCCATTTCCCACCGTCCAGCGGCCCTTTACCCAGCAGGCGCCAGGCGAGCGCCTTGCCGTTGCGGTGAAGTTCGTCCCAAGAAACGGGAAAATCTTTGCGGTATTTGTCTGCTGTGCTCATACGATTGAGCATTACGCATTTAGGGGGCAAAGCGCAATATAGTTTAGCGGATCAGTATTGCAGCATGGCAATTTTGTCTTCGCCGTTTTTGCCGAAGTCGGTTGCGAACGGCTCAAGATCGGTAGCCATGGAAAATAGTTTTTGCTGCTGCTCGAAGCGTGTCTGTGCATCGGCAAAATGATCGATGGCAGCGGCGGTCTCATAAATCGCCGTCACGTTACCTGTAACATCCTGCGCTTTGTGGAAAAGGTCGGTCGAACCGTAGGTTGCCGTGCCCATCATTGCCAGTCCGAGAAGTGCTAATTTCATTTTTTTGCCCCTTGTTAGTTCTTGCCCTTATGATTTAAGTTTCCCATAAACCCTTAAACGGGCAGTAAAAAATACCTAGAATTCGAACAATCTCTTTGAACTATCGTTTCGAATTTTATCTATCCCGAATTTCCCTTGAAGATCTGGCTGTTATCCTGAATAAAGAGGCCATGATTTTTGGCCGAAGTCTTGTCGTTTCTATTGTCTTTGGGGTTTTGCTCACCGCTTTTTTACCGGTGCGGGCGCAAACGTTAACAAATTCCCCCGTCCTGATCGAACTCTATACAGCGGAAAATTGCCCTTATTGTCCGCCGGCGGACGAGTTACTGGCCAGATTGTCGGAGATTCCCGGTATCGTGGCGGTGGCGTGCCATGTCGATTATTTTGGTGAAGGGCGGCTTCAGCTGCCCCGCCCTTTTTGCCGCGAGCGGCAGAGTTATTATGTGGGGAAAAGACTCGCAAGCCGCGTCTATACGCCGATGATGATCTTGAATGGGCGCTATGAGGCGATTGGCTATCAAGGCGATAAAGTGAGCGCGGCCCTGATGAAAGCGCGCGCTGATGGCATAGCCCTGATTACGATTCAAAAGGGCGAAGGGCTGATGTTTAATATCAGCCTGCCCGCCATTCAAACAAATAGCGCAGATTTGTCGCTGTGGATGATGATGGTCGATAAACCGCATACGGGTCTTGCTTTGCCCAGCCGCAATAATGGCAGACCGGTTGCATATATAAATGCGGCAGGCCTGTATCAGACGCTCGGCAAATGGGATGGCAGTGCGCAAGTAAAATCACAAGCGTTGATGATCGGCGGTATCCGTAAAGGTATTATTATCGCTGCGCAGGACGACGCCACGGGCAAGATCCTCGCCGTTGGAAAATATGATTTTTAACCCCTAAGGGCGTTTTGCGCTCGCATGATCCGTCAAACGAGAAGCGAGGAAACAGCGTTGGGCGTGATTCCTATGCCCATCGCGGCCATGCACGACCACCCCTGGCATGATGCCTTAGATATATCGGGGCAAGCGCCCGCGCCGAACATAACCTAAGCCGCTTTGGAGTTGACCATCGGGCCGATCTTTTTGCCGCCCAGAAGATGGACGTGGAAATGGAGCACTTCCTGCCCGCCATTCGCGCCCGTGTTGGCAATGGCGCGAAAACCGTCCTCGATCAGGTTCAATTCGCGCGCGACCTTGGCGACCGCGCGGTAAAATCC
>CAYSGL010000302.1:0-2286 GCA_964430725.1 uncultured Pseudobdellovibrionaceae bacterium | reverse complement strand
AAAGACGGCCCGTCGGCTGATCGAGCAGCGAGGCGAGGCCGCGCAAGTCGGCGCGAAACGCCTCGCCCTCGCGCGTCACCTCGCCGATGATCGCGCTCTTTAACAACACCCGCTGTTCAGGCGCGCTCCAATTGACGCGCCAGATTTCCACCGCCGCGCCGTCCTATCTCGATTCGTTGAATGACTCGCAACGCCGCGCCGTTGAAACGACGGAAGGCCCTGTTCTGGTGCTGGCCGGTGCCGGAACGGGCAAGACGCGCGTACTGGTGACGCGTCTTGCGCATATTTTACGCACGAACCGCGCCTGGCCCTCGCAAATTCTGGCCGTGACCTTTACCAACAAAGCCGCCAATGAAATGAAAGAGCGCGTCTCGCATCTGATGGGCGGCGCCCCTGTAGAAGGCTGGTGGCTGGGTACGTTCCATTCCATCGCCGCGCGCATGCTCCGCCGTCATGCCGATCTGGTAGGCCTGACATCCGGTTTTACCATTCTTGATGACGATGATGTGTGCCGCTTACTCAAACAACTGATGGAAGCGGACAATATCGATGTTAAGAAATGGACGCCGAAAATGATGTCGGCAAAAATTTCGAGCTGGAAGGATAAAGGCAAGTTACCGTCCGACATCACAATGGATGATGCAGGCGATCTGGCGAACGGAAAAGCCATCACAATTTACCGTCGCTATCAGGATCGCCTGAAAACATTGAATGCCTGCGATTTTGGCGACTTGCTTCTGCATATGATTATGATTCTGAAAGATCCAAAAAATGCCGATGTGCTGGATGAATATCACAGGCGGTTTAAATATATTCTGGTGGACGAGTATCAGGACACGAACGTCGCGCAATATTTATGGCTACGTCTTCTGGCCAAAGGATCGAACAATCTGTGTTGTGTTGGCGATGACGATCAATCCATTTACGGATGGCGCGGGGCGGAGGTTGATAACATCCTGCGGTTCGAAAAAGATTTTCCCGATGCGGTAATTGTTCGCCTCGAAGAAAATTACCGTTCCACCGGCCACATACTGGCGGCGGCCAATGCGGTGATTGCCTGCAATGAAAACCGATTGGGCAAGGAGCTGTACACCAAGGCGGGCGATGGCGAGAAAATCAGTGTCCATGGATTGTGGGATGGCCCCGCCGAAGCGCGCTGGGTGGGCGAGGAAGTTGAGGCCCATCAGACCAAAGGCTGGAGTCTCGATCAAATGGCGGTGCTGGTCCGCGCGTCGTTCCAGATGCGCGAATTCGAGGAGCGCTTTATTCAATTGGGGCTGGCGTATCGCGTGATCGGCGGTCCGCGCTTCTATGAGCGCGCGGAAATCCGCGATGCGCTGGCGTATTTGCGCGTGGTTAACCAACCGCATGACGATCTGGCATTAGAGCGTATTATCAACGTGCCCAAACGCGGGATCGGTGATGCGACGGTACAGACGCTGTACCAGCATGCGCGCGCAAAAAATATATCCCTGTATCAATCTATTACCGATTTGACGCAGACCGAAGAATTAAGGCCCAAGGTTCGCGCCACGCTGATGAAGCTGGTCGATGATTTTGAGCGCTGGCGATCGCTTGTTTCGACCATGCAGCATGCCGAGCTTGCAGGGATGATTCTTGATGAAAGTGATTATACGGCGATGTGGAAGGCGGATAAATCGCCCGATGCACCGGGGCGCCTGGAAAACCTGAAAGAACTTGTGGCGGGGATGGAAGATTTCGGATCGTTGCCGGAATTTTTAGAGCATGTCTCGCTGGTGATGGATGTGCAGGACAACGCGCAGGGTGAGCATATTACACTGATGACCCTGCACGGGGCGAAGGGGCTGGAATTCGATCTGGTGTTTTTGCCGGGCTGGGAAGAGGGGCTGTTCCCATCACAGCGGACCATGGATGAAAACGGGCTGAAGGGACTGGAAGAAGAACGCCGCCTTGCCTATGTCGGCATTACCCGCGCGCGGAAAAAGGCGTTTATTTCGTTTGCGGCCAACCGCCGCATTTACGGGAACTGGATGAATGCCATCCCTTCACGTTTCGTCGACGAACTGCCCGATGCCCATGTCGAGGTGACCAGCGAGTCCGGTGTGTATGATCCGGGCCGCTCCGCCCACTGGGATTCGTCCGGCTTTGCGCCGAAAAAGCCGGTTGTCGCCCACCGCCCCGCCGCATCCGCCGGAACGGGAGTCGTGCGCGGCTCGCAGGTGTATCATGCCAAATTCGGGCGCGGGGTGGTGATCAATGTCGACGGGGCCAAGCTGGACGTGGCGTTTGAAGGGGGCGGCACGA
>CAYSGL010000301.1:0-2297 GCA_964430725.1 uncultured Pseudobdellovibrionaceae bacterium | reverse complement strand
CACGCGCGCGCGCTGAACGCCTTCACCAACCCGTCGACCAACAGCTATAAACGCTTGGTACCGGGGTATGAGGCCCCTGTTCTGCTCGCTTATTCCTCGCGTAACCGCTCGGCGTCCTGCCGGATTCCGTTTGGCAAATCGCCCAAAGCCAAGCGCGTCGAAGTGCGATTCCCGGACCCCACAGCGAACCCTTATCTGGCGTTCTCAGCGATGCTCATGGCCGGTCTTGATGGTATTCAAAACAAAATCCATCCGGGTGATGCGATCGACAAGAACCTCTATGATCTTCCGCCCGAAGAACTGGCAAAAGTACCGACCGTGTGCGGGTCTTTGCGCGAGGCGATCGAATGTCTGAAGGCCGATCACGAATTTCTGATGAAAGGCGATGTCTTCACCCGCAGCATGATCGAAGGATATATTGAGCTAAAAATGGAAGAGGTCGAGGCATTTGAAACAATGCCGCATCCGATCGAATTCCAGATGTATTATTCCTCATAGTAGTTTCAAGTCACAGGTTGCAAGCCGCAAGAAAGACATCTTGTAGCTTGCAACTTGAGCCTTGCAACTCTTTCATTCTGCGTATTTATACTGATCAATGTCCGAATCGAACTGGCGTGTGGTGCCGACAACAATTTCGTATGCCTTGACATTGCGCGCCCATTGATAAAATTCCACCTCGCGCGCCGGCGTTACCATGGTCAGAATATAGTAGAATCCCTCGGACTGCATGACAGTGACCCATAGCTCGTAAGGCAACATAAAGTTTTTCTGTGGTGCAAGCGTATAAACCTCTGTCCGGGTGAACTCTATATCCTTATGGGGCCTGATTGCCACCGTCTCGATTTTTTCGCCGATGGAGTAATCGGGCAATGCAAACTTTTTACGGTATTGTGCGACTTCTTCTTGCAAGGTCGTTTCGATAAACCGCGAAGTCAGGTAAATATTGATCTGCCCGGCCAGCTTGCCGCCTGCACCGGGCGTATACACCATGGCGCGCATACGCTCGACATTAATCACTTTCGGCGCACTCAGAACCCACGAAACGGGGTAATCAAAAAACGCTTCATGCAGAAAGCCGTGGGTAAAACGCTCTTCAATCTGATCCACTTTCTTGCCGGTCAGTGTAAAACTGTCAACGCTCTGCGCTTGCATCACCCGCTCTTGCGCGAATAATTCGATCGGCACAAAATATCGGATCAAAATCACGCGCGGGCCGTTAATCATCGCGCGAGCGTGTACGCCATAGCTGATATCCCCCTCAAGAGCGATATAGAAAGCTTCGATCAACCGATCGGCAGTCTCGGACGGATATATTATTTCGGGGGTTACCCCGACAGATTTCAGGTAATTTAAAAACCAGTTCTCCGCGCCGACTTCGTATGTCAGTTCCAGCGATTCCACGCTGAGCATCGCCCTCCGATGTTTTTGTGCGGGGCTGACATACCGCGCCACGCGTTGCAGGACATTCTGGTTGAGTGAATCGAGATCCTCTGCGCCGGGCGCGCCAGTGCTTTCTTCAATCCTCCATCCTTTGGGAAGACGCACTTCGTATAACAACGTTTCATCATTGTTCGGATCGCCTTTGAAAAGCTGTGTTTTATCAACAAATTCACTTTCGGGCATAAATGTAGGAATATCGAAACGGGGGTCGTTTTTCATATTTCCGCTTTGGGCAAAGGCAAAACCAGCGGTTACCAGCACCAGTACCAGAGCCATGCCCAAACGTTGTATATATCCACTCATATGTGACATTGTATGAAACCTGCCTTGCCCCTGACAAAAACTTTGCAAATCAGCGTTAATCCGTTACAAATTTCGCAACATTTACACGTACACTCTATCAAAAGATTAAGGCCGCGCCATGGCAAATGATTTATTTTCCGGTAATACCGCCCGCTCTGAAAGCTACGATGCCTCACAGATCGAGGTTTTGGAGGGGCTGGAGCCAGTCCGCAAACGCCCGGGCATGTATATTGGCGGGACGGACGAGCGCGCCTTCCATCACCTGGCCAGCGAAATTCTCGACAACTCGATGGACGAAGCCGTTGCCGGCCATGCCAATCGTATCACGGTCGAGTTGAACGAAGACGGTTCAATTACCATCTCGGATAACGGGCGCGGCATACCGATCGACAATCACCCGAAATTCAAGGATAAATCGGCGCTGGAAGTCATTCTAACAACCCTGCACTCCGGCGGTAAATTCTCCGGCAAAGCATACCAAACATCGGGCGGCTTACACGGCGTCGGCTCATCGGTCGTCAACGCCCTTTCCGAATGGATGTGGGTCGAAGTCG
>CAYSGL010000300.1:0-2298 GCA_964430725.1 uncultured Pseudobdellovibrionaceae bacterium | reverse complement strand
CCTCGTTCATCACGTCCTCGCAAATATCCTGCGTCACATGGCGGGCGCCGAGGTTGATGGTCTGGACATCCAGATAATCCGCAAGCTCGGTCCAGTTGTCCGGGATTTCGCCGTCGATCAGCAATCCGCGTGCCCAGTCATTCGCCACATCGCGGGCGGCCTCCAGGGACACATGCTGGAATGATGAGATAAGCAATTTGTCGTGCTCGTCCCATATTTGCGAGAGGATATCGAGCGCAGCTTCGGCGGTTTCTTTTTCACGGCCCGGACAAGGTTTGATTTCGAGGTTGAGGCCGAGATTATGTTCGAGCAGCACATCGACGGCCTCTTCCAGCGTGGGGATTTTGATGCCGGCGAAGCCATCACTAAACCAGCTGCCAGCTTCGAGCATTTGAATATCGGCATAGTCGGTTTGCGCCACAAGGCCGGAGCCGTTGGTCGTGCGATCCAGTGCGTCGTCATGGAAGATGATCGGCACGCCATCACGGGTGAGTTTAACATCCAACTCCACCCATTTCGTGCCGATATCGGCGGCGGTTTTGATGCTTTCGATCGTGTTTTCGGGGGCGTATCCACAGGCCCCGCGATGGCCGATAACTTTTGGTAGATTTATGCGCATGGTTTGTGTCATAACACGGGCGGTTTAATAGGGAAAGAGGTGTATCATGCAAAGTAATGCGGCCATGAAACCGGTTTGGCATGTCGAAGAGGCGGCCAATAACTTTGAGACCATTCTGGGGGCTAAAATCGGCTGGCGCGATGCGGGCGGTGACAAAGGGCGCGGCGTGTTCGCCCTGCGCGACATCAAAAAAGGCGAGATTATCGAAGTCGCGCCCGTCATTCCTGTGTCCAAGGCCGCTGTGCCCGATGACGGTAGCGCGCCGGATGGATATTTGCTGGATTGGGACGAGGACGATGAGGACGAGGCGCACTGCATGCCGCTCGGTTACATCATGCTTTATAACCACTCAAAGAACGCAAATATGGCCCTCGAAGCGGATATGGAAGACTACACCATGACCGCCAAAGCCATTCGCGATATCAAAAAAGGCGAAGAGCTGACCTGGAATTATTCGTGCGACCTGTGGTTCGACGAGGAGTAGGTTGGAATCTCAGATAATCAGAATCTCGGAATCTCAGAACTTATAACTTATAACGGTGTCATTCTCCGACTTGATCGGAGAATCTCAAGCAAGCGGCTCAAGATCCTCCGGTCGAGCCGGAGGATGACCGTAAGGGTTAAGCCGCGTCGGTCTGCGGCCTCCTCATAATCATAGAGCAGAACTAACTTTCTATTCTAAAATCCAAATTTGATGAAGGTTTATTATCAGGCTGACTATTTAAGGCGAATTCCTTTACAGCCTGTAAATAGCGTTCCTCTGTTAAGCGTTCGTCTTGATTAAGACGAAGAATAAGCTCCGCATGTTGGGGCATATCTTTTGGCAAAAGATATTCGTTATCTGCGTTATGACAGCGATACATAGCAGGGTGAGATGCTGGAATATTAGATATTCTGTATTGCTCTGCCTCGACATCGTCTATAATTAAACCAACAATTCTTATACTGGCAGGCTTATTTTTGTTCCCACTTAATTCTTCACGGCTAGCAATAATTTCATTCGCGTAGGTGATGACATCTAACTCATCGTGTCTTCGTGCTAATGCAGGGGCGAACCAGCAACCCAAGGTATCACCCAAGCCTTTTGCTTCAAAAGTTTTGCGAATTTTGGGTAAAGTTGCAGCGTCATACAAAGAAAAAATCCGTTCTTTTCTCGTATCCGCGTTCATTCCGATTGGGCCGACGCTTTCAGATTCTACACGCACCAAGATCATAGGAGAAATAGTACTTCAGGTTATTTAAGACATTCTTAACGAAACATCCCGGCTTTCACCGGGATGAATTCTTTTTGTCATCCCCACCTTGTGCGGGGATCTGGATGCCCGCATAAAGCGGGCACGACAGAATAAGTAATTAAGCGGCGTCTTCTTGATCGTCGCGGCGCTCGCGCTTGGCGGGCTCACGGACTTCGCCGGTTTCCTGATCGACGCGTTTCATCGACAGTTTGATTTTACCGCGATCATCAAAGCCGATGAGCAGGACTTTGACCATGTCGCCTTCGGAGACAACATCCGAGGTTTTCGCCGTGCGGCCTTCGGCCAGCTCGGAGATATGCACGAGGCCGTCCTTGGCGCCCATGAAGTTTACGAAGGCGCCGAAATCGGCCACTTTCACGACTTTACCCTCATAGACCTTGCCTTGTTCGGGCTCTTCAGTCAGGCCTTTGATCCATTTAACGG
>CAYSGL010000299.1:0-2304 GCA_964430725.1 uncultured Pseudobdellovibrionaceae bacterium | reverse complement strand
GGTCGGGGTGAAAGGATTCGAACCTCCGACCTCTTCGTCCCGAACGAAGCGCGCTACCAGGCTGCGCTACACCCCGACATGGTTCCTTGATAAAAACCTTGGGGAAAATGGGATATTTTGCTCTTTTTGTAAAGGGGAATTTAGTAGTCCCGCTGAACCGTGAAGTCGACTAAATCGCTTAGGGCGCTGCGCAATGCCGTATCGGGGGAAAGCAACAGGGCGGCTTTGGCTTTGTCGGCATACTCGTAAGCCAGCTGCTGGCCTTTTTCGAAAATATCATGTTTGGCGCAAATCGATAAAGCCGTCTGGAAATCATCATCTGTCTGGTTTCGATCGGCAATCGTGCGTTGCCAGAAAGCGCGCTCTTCGGTTGACGCGCGCTGAAGGGCCATAATAACAGGCGCGCTCATTTTCCCTTCGCGGAAATCGTCACCGAGGGTCTTGCCAAGCTTATTTTGATCGGCGGCATAGTCCAGCACATCATCAACGATCTGGAAAGCCATGCCCAGATACAGCCCGTAATCATACATGGCCTGACGATGCTCTTGACCTGCGCCGGCAATAACCGGTCCGATTTCACAGGCGGCGGCGAACAGGGCGGCTGTTTTACCCCGGATCACATCAAGATAATCATCCATGGTCGCATCGACATGGCCTTGTATGGATAATTGGAACACCTCTCCCTCTGACATGATGGCCGAGGTGTTGGAGAGGATTTTCAACACATCCAGCGAACCGTCTTCCGTCGTCAGCTGAAAAGAGCGGGCAATCAGAAAATCACCGACCAGAACGCTTGCCTCGTTACCAAAAGCGATATTCGCCGAAGGCTTGCCGCGCCGCTCTTCACTGTCATCCACCACATCGTCGTGCAGCAATGTAGCGGAATGGATGAATTCGATTGCCGTCGCCAATCGATGGGCGCGCGTCATATCACCGTCATATAACATTGTTGTCGCCAGTGTCATCAACGGACGAATACGTTTGCCGCCCGACGCGATCAGATATCCCGCCAATTGCGGGATCATGGGGACACGGCTGTCCATGCGCGCCATAATCATGGCATTGACCGCCTTCATATCGCCCTCCAGTATGCCCGCCAGCGTATCCAGAGGATTGGCGGCTTTTGTCGCGGCTGGGGCTTTCTTTACCGGTTCGGCTGTCATATAAGGTGACATAGACCAGCCCCGCGATATGGGCAAGGAAAATTGATGCACAAAGATGTCGAAATCCACGTTCTGGACAAGCGTGTGCGGCTGTTACAGCCGCAGGACGGGTTTCGTACTTCGCTGGACTCCGTGATGCTGGCGGCGGCCTGTCCCGCGCGTGCGGGTGACCGTATCCTTGATATGGGGTGCGGTGTCGGCGGGGCGGGATTGTGCGTTCTGACCCGCGTGGCCGGCACGAACATGACGGGCGTTGACATTCAGGATGATCACATCGACCTCGCGCGGCGGAACATTGACTTGAATAATATGCGGGGCCGGGCGGATTTTATCACATCCGACATCGGCGATTTTTCTGCGCCGAACAAGTTCGATCATGTGATTTGTAATCCGCCCTATATGGAAGCGGGTGCGCATACGATGTCCCCGTTGCATCGCAAGGCGATCGCCCATGGCCATCATAACGAAACGCCTTTGGAAGGCTGGTTAGAGGTGGGATTTAGGGCGCTGAAATCCGGCGGATCGCTGACCATGATTCACCGCGCGGACAAAACCGATAAAATAATCCTTGGCCTGAAAAACCGTTTTGGCGCGGTAGAGATTATTCCGCTCTGGCCGCGTGCGGGCGACAATGCCAAACGCGTGATTATCCGCGCCATAAAAGACCGTAAAACACCGGCAATCCTGCATGCAGGCGTGGTCCTGCATGAAGCGGATGGGGGGTATACCGCCGCCGCCAATGCCATCTTGCGCGATATGCAACCGATCGTTTAGAATGGCTTCATGCAAAAGATAAAAGATTTTATATGCGACCTGCCCGTTATTCGCGATCAAGTTGAATCAAAGCCCAAAGTGGCGGTTCTGCGCATGGCGGGCGTGATTGCCGATGCGTCACAAATCCGCCGCGCCGGTATTAATTTCGAGAAATTCAAAAAGCCGATCGATAAAGCGTTTGAAACGCCGGGATTAAGCGCGCTGGCGCTTGTCATTAATTCACCGGGGGGCGCGCCGGCGCAATGTTCGTTGATTGCGACGCATATCCGCGCACTGGCCGAAGAAAAAGATATTCCTGTTTATGCCTTTATCGAGGATGTGGCCGCGTCGGGGGGCTATTGGCTGGCCTGTATCGGCGATGAAATAT
>CAYSGL010000298.1:0-2312 GCA_964430725.1 uncultured Pseudobdellovibrionaceae bacterium | reverse complement strand
CACCGCTTGAATATATGAGACGGTATTATTCTCAATGGCCGGCGCCCAGCGCGTGACAATCCCCTCGATGGTGCAAAGGCCGTACTTATCCTGATAGGTAATCAGCAGCCGTGCCAGAGCGCGGATGCCATAGACGGCAGATTGGAACGTGAAGAATTCACGATCATTCTGTTCTTTGGCAAGACCCTGCCAAGGATCATTATTACGACGTATATTGCCTGGGTTATTATTGCGGATACCGCGTGGCTGTTTCGTGGTCATGGTTTTTCTCCTTTGTTGAAATGAAAAAAGCCGCCCGTTGCGGGGCGGCTTTGATTGTTTTGTTATAGGTATTTTACTAGACTGATCCTGGCATTATTTCTCAGCAGGGGTTTGAACGTGGAACTGGATACTTATCGATTAATATTGGAAACACTCACAGCTTTCGGCACAGTTGGCGCTGTAATTATCTCTCTGTGGATGAGCAGGCCTAATAAACCCCGCTTTAAGGTTAAGGCGGTTGATTCAAGAATGGATATGTCTTTGAATAAAAGTAGCCAACTCAGATTACATGAGCATTATTTGTTGATTAATATTGAAAACTTACGTGATGTGCAAATGCAGGTGTTCAGTGTTTTTCTCAGAATAAATAAAGATGGATCTGGCGTGGAGTTGCAGAACACTTTCATACCAGCTCTTAATTCTTACAATGTGAAGGCAAGCTTTGGTAAGGACTTTCTTCCTTATACCATAGATAAAAAAACAAATATTATTTGCGAGGTTTTGACCAGTTTCGGAGACAAAGCATACACTTTAACAAAAAAAGAGACGCTCCTTTTTAAGGATCATATTGACCACATTAAAGGAACTCACTGTATCGCAGCCCAAGCAGATAAATAATCCTCTTTCCTATCTTTTATTTTGATCTATCGATGAAATAGTCCGCCCTTGGATGCAACACCAGCCACCAGCAAAGCAAGAAGCCCAACCGTCACCCAGCGCACCAGCGTTTGCAGGAACGTCCGCTGCATGATTTTGATGGAACCCGCCAGATCTCGCAGGGTACGGATATCATTGGCGGCATCCTCATCAGCCAAGCCAACCTCCTTCAGGGCTTTGCGTGCGCCACGGCAGGCAGCCTGTTCCAGCAGGGTTTCAAATTCGCTACGCGGAATGACGATCATGTCCTCCCGCTGCGGTGGTTTTGCAGCAGACATCACTTTTCTCCTTTTTAAGTTTTACTGGTCGGCGGTATGGACGAGCGGGTTTTCCACCACCGCCGATATTTCAATGATTTCCCCGCGCGGGCGCACGGCCAGAACCCGCGCCAGCACGCCCCAATGTTCACCGACGCCGAAGGAGAAATGCGTGCGCTCTTCTTCCGTGCCTGTGTAGGGCGTAAAATCGATTTCTTCCAAAAGCTGGAGCTGATAGGCACTTCCCCCTGCGGAAACCACCCACGGGCCGCTTAAAGAGCCATCCTTCCGGCGCAGCACCACATAATGTGTTCCGGTATCGCCAAAGGTTACAGGTTCGGACAGGGACAGCACGGGGGCATTGTAAGCCAGAATGTCACCGGCTTCACCCCAGCGCGGCATGTCGTGCGAAATAGCAATCAGATCGCCATAGGTCGGGATCATGCCCTCTAACTCGGTGCGGAAGGATACGATGCGCCGACGGTAACGGTTGGCCGCCGCCATATAGAGACCTTCGCGGATGGCATGACCCTTATCGGTACACCCGAACAGCGACACCGAGGCTGGTTGTTCGGCGGCGCTGTCCGGCAAGCTGGCGATAATCTCGTCCTGTTTCCAGGTCTTCTGGTTGAAGAATTCCACCTTGACGCTGTCGGCGGTATCATCGCCAGGCATCACGAAGTCGATCTTGAAACTGCCTTTGACGATATTGCGCGGCGAGAACATGGCCACAGGAAGCGTGCGCGGCTCGTCCCGCACGAACCGCACAAGCCCGCCTTGCAAAAACGGAATGGCGCGACCACAACGTGCCACTTGCGTCAACGCATCCCACACAGTCAGCTTGCGGTCGAAAACCCCGTTAAACGTGTCGCCACGCGCCGTCCATATCGTATCCAGTGCCACCAGCGCGGAAAGATCGACACGGGCATCGGACAGCTTCGCACCGTAATTGGCTTTGAGGATGTCGGCCATCGCCCAGGCAATCGAACGTGTCGGCTGCAGGGCGCTCCAGCCCGTATTAGGATGCCAGACGCTCAATTTGCGGGTCACCACGCAATTGACCATGCGGGAAGAGCGCTGCGACAGGTTATCGGTCGCCCGCATCTTCATGGCCAGCATCGTGATATTTCCGAAATC
>CAYSGL010000297.1:0-2330 GCA_964430725.1 uncultured Pseudobdellovibrionaceae bacterium | reverse complement strand
CACCACCGGAAGGCTCAACCGCGTAGAGATCAGGAAAGTCACAACGCTATCGACTTTGCCGCCGAAATAGCCGGATACCATCCCCAGCAAGGTTCCGATGAGGCCCGATCCGATCGCGGTGGTAAATCCGATCAAGAGGGATATCCGGGCGCCGTAGATCAGTCTTGTCAGATAATCGCGGCCGAGGGTATCGGTGCCGAAAATATGGGCCCAGCTTCCGTCTGGGTGCCAAACCGGAGGAATGAGCCGATTGGCCAGATCCTGCGCATAGGGATCATAAAAAGTCAGCAAAGGTGCAAAAAGCGCCGCGATGATGATGACCAGAAAACCCGCCGAGCCGATCATCAGCCCGCGGTGCGACAAAACTCTGGCAGTCATTATCTGCAGCGATGACGGAAAACTGGCTTCTTCTATCTGGTATTTGTTTGTCACCGTCAGCTTACCCTGATCCTGGGATCGAGCCAGGCGTTTAGAATATCCGCCAAAAAATTAAGGCCGACATAAATAATGGCATAAAACAGGATGATCGCCTGGATGGTATAAAAGTCATTGCGATTGATGCTTTCCCAGGCTAGAAAGCCGACGCCCTGCAGCGTAAAGACACTCTCAACGACGACCGAACCACCTAAAATGAATCCGAATTCTACGGTGGCGACACTGACTACGGGAATAATCGCGTTGCGCAAGGCATGCTTGAACAGGATGGTCAGCGGTAAAAGCCCCTTTGACCTGGCCGTCCGGATGTAATCGGATTGCAGGGTTTCTATCATCCCTGCACGGGTCAATCGCATCATCGAGGGAGTGGCATAGTACCCGAGCACGATGGTCGGCAAGATGAAATGCCAGAGACTGTCTGATCCGGAAACGGGCAGCAATCCGAGTTTTACCGAAAAGATGAGGATCAGGATGAGTCCCAGCCAAAAGCTGGGGATTGCCTGGCCGGCGGTCGCAAGCCCCAGCGTAAAGCGGTCGAGGGCGGTATTCTGCTTGACGGCCGCAATAACCCCCAGCGGTATGGAAAGCGATATGGCGAATGCGATGCTGAAAAGTGCCAACAGACCGGTAACGGACATGCGATCTGAAATGAGTTTGACGACGGGCTTGTGAAAATAAATGCTTTCTCCCAAGTCGCCGCTTGCCGCCCGCTTGATCCAACTACAATACTGCTCGATTATGGGCCGATCCAGCCCGTAAGTCTTTCTGATCATTTGAATATCGGCATCAGTTGCACCTTCCCCGGCAATGGCGATGGCAGGATCTCCCGACATGAACATCAGGCTGAAACTGATGGCCGATACTACAAAAGATACGAGCAGCGCTAGCCCGAAACGTTTGATGGTGAACCCGATCATCTTTCGCCTTAGCTGTGCCTTTAAATATCGTCGTGGCCGATATAACGATCATTCCGGTTCGATTTGTCAACGCCTGCGGTCATCCTGCAGCGCCCGGGCCTGTCGATCTTGTCCTGATCGGCAGAAAATGCCTTAAAAAAGTGTTGAATCGAAAACATACGGCTGTGACGTTTAAGGTGATCTGTTCACAAATCGGGGGGACGATAGATGGTCCCCCCGATTTGAACAAGCATTTTTTCATTTCCACTGTGTTGCGAAGAATCTTGGCAATTCATCCGGGGTCGGTTCAAAAACCAGGTCGGATGAAAACGCGTAATTCTTCGTATACGTGAACAAAGGAATCCAGTAGGCTTCCTTTGCGATTCCTTCCAGGGCCCGGGCGTATGCGACCTTGCGCACTTCGGGTTCTTTGGCCACATCCCCCTCTTTGAGGGCCGCCATCACCTCGGGATCCGTCGCGCAATCATCCGGCCCGCCGCCAAAAAAATAACTGGCACTGGCGGAAACGTCAGGAATGGAGTTTGATCCCCAGGTCATGTTGGCAACACCGGTTTCGCCCTTGATCACCAGATCGCGCAGCGCCGAATACTTCATAAAGCGCAGGCTTCCTTTGAGACCGACTTTTTCCAGGTCGCCGATGATGGCCTCGATCACCTCTCTTTGCCGGTATCCATAAAAATCGAAGGAAAAGCCGTCCGGATAACCCGCTTTCGTCAGCAATTCCTTTGCTTTTTCGGGATTGTAATCATAGCTGGTGACATCGTTGGTGCAGCCGAATTGTGAGGGGTGGCAGGCGGCGTTGACGACCGTACTATTTGAGCCCATAAAGCTCTTGGCGATGGCCTCGCGGTTGATCGCATGGCCGAAGGCCTGGCGCACTTCTTTCTTTGTGAAAACATCATTGCCGCTTTTCCCCTTAACATCGAAGGTCAGATAGCTGAATCTCATCGTCGGTGAATTTACGACCTTCACGTTTTT
>CAYSGL010000296.1:0-2340 GCA_964430725.1 uncultured Pseudobdellovibrionaceae bacterium | reverse complement strand
ACTGACCTGGCCGATGCGCTGGCCGAGCAGGCGCACTTCACCTTTGACGAGGCCGACAACGTGCGGGAAGTGGTCATCACCGTGTCAAACACGTTCACAAGCGGGCAACTGTGCCGCGTCAAGGTGCAGGGTGTGAGCCATGCGTAACCGGAACGTCCGCGTTCCGGCGGCGATCAATCCAGCATCCAAT
The DNA here is from genome assembly GCA_964430725.1 of uncultured Pseudobdellovibrionaceae bacterium. GTDB lineage: Bacteria > Pseudomonadota > Alphaproteobacteria > Micavibrionales > Micavibrionaceae > CAYSGL01. The sequence continues at coordinate 2,150 of CAYSGL010000296.1, read as the reverse complement.
ATCAAAAACGAATTGCAATCGTTGTGGCTTCATATCCCGCTGCACGAGGCCGGTTCTGCGGCTGGGAAGGTGCCTATCTACAGCAACATTCCGAGCGCCCCGGCGGAATTGGATATGACCGGCACGCCGAACTACGCGACCGCAGTCGGCTACAACACATGCAACGGGTCTACCTACATCACCAGCAGCAATGCCGCTCTACTCAATTTTTTTGCGATGAACGGCGCGGATCAGTTGTTGTGGGCGTGCCGCATCAATCAGCCGGGCGCACCAGCCGCGCAGTATTGGCTGTGGAGCGCGGGCATTGAGTATACCTCGTCTGCTTATGGTGCGATGGGGTTCGCCTATAACGCATCACGGCAGCTTTTGGGCGCATGGAAGCGTCCCGGCGAAACCACAAACACGCTGACGCCGAACACCGCGACGTACACAGACAACACCGAAACGCAGGTAGTGGGGTTTATCGACCAACGGAACCTCTCGATTTCGTATTGGTTAAACGCGGTTGCCAAAAATTCACAGACCCTCCCCGCAACCGCTTCTTTTGCGCTGAACCCCTCGAGGGCGTTCACCGTCATGGCCCGTAACCACAACGGCACGCCGGATCAGATTGCAAGCAACACTCACAAGTTCAGCGATTACTTTTTCCTCAAGCCGACGACCGACATATCGGCAGAAGTGGGCGATATTGTGGCCGCGTGGACCCACACGAAACTTGAATTCCCTGCCATCCTGCGGCGGCTGGGATTGTGAGATAGATGCCTAATCTCGCCTACCTCGGGGTCGGATCAACGAGCGCCCGGCGCGTTTGTTTCCGCTGCGCCAGCGCAGGAACCGTGACGGTGACATGCAACGGGCTGTCGGTCAATGCGGAGACTTCCGGCGATTACAACATGGGAGCGGTTGAAATCACCGGCTTGGAGCCGGGCCGAGCCTACGCATTCACCGTGCTGTTCCCGGACTTGGAGCAGTGGTCGGGGAACTTGCAGACACACCCGCCAGCTGGTCGTCGGTTCAAAATCGCGTGGCTGTCATGCGCTCGGCACGTCGTCGCGCCACAGATTTTATACAAGATCGCCGCCGACCCCCTGGTGACTGATGTTTTCCTTCTAGGGGACACCCCATACGCGGACGCCGAGAGCGGGACAATGTGGGGCGTGACCTTCGCCCCGACTGTCGGTGGGACGGAGACAGAAGCGAATTGGGAGGCGCAATATCAAGCGTGGCACCGATGCCCGCCCATGAAGGCGATGGGGATGGCCAAAGGGATTTTGAGAACGTGGAACGATCATGAGGCCGTGGACGACTTCGGTAACGTAGGAAAGACGCGCGCCGAGGCGTGGTGGCCGACGGCTCGATCCGTGTTTGAAATGTACTGCATGGGAAACCCCGTCAATGCGGATGATGGCATTGACAACGATGCGCTCTACTTCCGACATCAGATCGGCCCGGTCGAAGCCTTTATTCTTGACCTCCTAAGCTACCGCACGACACCGTACACGACCACTGATAGCGGCACTCCGGAGAGTTATACAAAAACGATGTTGGGGGAGGCGCAACGGGATTGGCTTAAAAATGCTATCGCGTCCAGCGAAGCGCCCTTCAAGGCCGTAATGTCGTCATGGGCGACCGGCGCGGAACTCACGGACCATACGGACGGGTGGAAGAACTACCAGAACGAAGAAGATCATTTGATTTCTGCCCTGGCATCTACAGCAACGACGTTTTGGTGTTCCGGCGATTTTCACGCAAACCGGGTGCGCCGCGAAACAAGCCCGTGGCATCTGGACATTCAGCCCTGTCCGGCTGGCCATACTAATCAACACGCCCTCGGCAGTGGGTATGGTTCAACGGAAAACTATCTGGTGAAAGACACGGGCTATGCCGGCGCAGCGCCATCCGGTATCTGGGCGTACAGCTACGGCGAAATCGACGTGCTTGATGGATGGGAAAAGATCGCCGTCAGCGTGGTGCGTCAAAACGGGCGGCGCTCAACGTTTTGGCTCGACGCCGGGACGAATGCGTTGGCGGACCCGCCTGGCGATCTACAAACGAGATACGGCTAACCCGCTCCGGCGGGTTTTTTTACGGCAAAGGACATGACCCAGGCCCTCAAGCTGATCACCGCCCCGTCGGCGGAACCGCTGTCG
>CAYSGL010000295.1:0-2342 GCA_964430725.1 uncultured Pseudobdellovibrionaceae bacterium | reverse complement strand
CATCGATGCAAGCCTGTCACGTAGCGCCTCGCATCCTCCATCGGGATAGCGGTGCATGTCAGGCGCCATATTTTGCAGGGCTTCAATCGCCAGCGGAGACGGGCCAAATGCCCCCTCATTCGAAGACAGCTTGATAATGCGCTGCGCATTCTCGGCCTTGCTTTCGCCGCCGACATAAGGGGCGATGCCCATGATACCCGGTTTGGGAATAATCATTCCGCTGCCTCTTCACGCGGCGCGGACGGTATATCGTGCAACGTCGGGCGAACCGTTTTGCTGTAAACCGGCGGAACGGGGTAGCCGCCAATGCAGACAACGCGCGCCTCGTTCTCCTCGCTTAAACTGCGAGAAAATGTGTGGCATTTGCCATCATCATTTCCGGCAAAATATCCTTTGACCTCCATCAAATGCATCGCAGGCTGATACGGGCCCTGAGTACGGTTTGATACGATGCTGATTGCCTCGATGCCGGCGCTTTTTGCTTTATCGACCAACCGCGCGCGGCTGACATCCGCGCTACATTCAATCAACAGGAAAGAATGGTCGTCACCGCTATCGTCAAACCCCGATTTGGCGATCACCAGCGCACGATTATCCACGCCCTTGTCGGCCGGATCGTCACCATGGGGCAAGCGAACGATGATCTGCATGGCCTGTTCCGGCTTATCCGCTTCAAGGAATGTCCACCACGGCTTGTCCTCATCTTCCTGCGGCCAGGGCAAAACGGCAAGATTGACCTTATCTTCACGCAAGGCGGATACAGCCGACAACGGGCTTCCGACATGCACCATCGGCAAACAGCTGCCGAAATAATCGCGCGCCATGTCCCATATGGGATGGCCCTGTTCGCTGACAACGGCGACCTTCAGGCCGGTTTGCAGCATGGATACCGCGCCGACCAGCTCGCGCCATATTCTCACAACGGCCATTTCCGGCAGCGCTCCTTCATGGCGCTCCAGCAGGCGGCGGATCATGCGCGCCTCACGCGCCGGTTGCACGACGGGAATATTCTTTTTTTTCTTTTCCTCGATGATCTTGCGGATCAGCTCTGTGCGCTCCATCAAGGTATCGTGAATTTTATTATCCAGTTCATCGATTTGCTGGCGGACCGCATCAAGCGCCGGAGAATTATAAGGCTTCGCATCAGACATGGCCGTATCATAGACAAATCGGGGGCGGATTGACCAGCAGGAAATGGTTAAAAATGGCGCGGCGAGGGTTCCGGCTGGACGGCCATTTTCGGCTTGATGGCGGGGCGCGCCGTCTGGCCCTTGCCGGTCAGGGCATAGACTTGCTTGCTGACCTCGATGACATGCACGCCGCCAAAACCGGGACATAGATAGCCGCCCGTCTTTTCGAATATATCGGCAACACCCAGCAGGATACCGCGAAAAACAGGCGGAACAAACAACGCGCCGCGCCGCGCCTCGATCACAAATCCCTGATCGCGTAAAAACTGGCCGATCTGCTTTTGTGAAAAAGGTGTGCCATATCCGAATGGTGTCCAGTCGATCCGTGACCACAGCCCAAGACGGTTGGGAACGACAACGATCATACGGCCCGCGCTTTTCAACACACGCCAATATTCAGCAAATGTGTCAGCAGGATTCTCGGAAAATTCCAGCCCGTGTATAACGATCAATCTGTCTATGGAATTGGTTTCAACCGGCAATTCGCTTGCGGATGAAAGCATGACAAGATTGCGCCCCTCTTCGGGCCAGTGATGGGCATCAAGGTTACGGGGCAATTGCGCCATAACGCGTTCGGATTTTTCCAGATATGGCCGTAGATATGGCAGAGCGTAGCCACTCCCCAACACCCTTAGGCCTTTCACATCAGGCCACAAGGTCATCAGCCGTTCACGAACAAGGCGGCGTATCATGCGTCCTGTGCGGCACGTATAAAATTCTTTCAGATCGTAGGCCGTGGGTGTCATGCTATATCTTATACATTTTTAGTCACCCCGGAAAGGGCATAGCCCTTATCCGGGGTTTGTGCCAACGAATTATCCGGCGGCATAAAGACCGGATAAATGCTGACGCATTTTCCGGCCTGACGAAACCGCTAAAGCCGATCGATAATCTGATAAATCAAGGGAATATCGGCGGGCGGCATCTCGTAAGAGGCGAGCGCGTCAGGCCTAACCCAGACCAGCTCCTGCCCTTCTTTGGGCTGGGGCGTCCCCTTCCACATGCGGCAAACATACAGCGGCATCAAGAGATGCATATTCCGTTCGGTATAAGCATGGGAGGCAAATCCAAGCGGCGAAAGACAGCATTCACGCACCAGTATACCCAGTTCTTCCTCCAGCTCACGGCACAAAGCAAATTCCGGGCTTTCAC